>NZ_JACJEZ010000001.1:0-184370 GCF_014164365.1 Pseudoalteromonas sp. SG43-6 | reverse complement strand
CTAAACCAGAGCCTAAACCAGAGCTTAAACCGAAGCCTAAACCAGAGCTTAAACCAGAATCTAAGCCCCTAGAGAAACCAGCCCAAGGTGCAGAGGGTGCAAGCTTAGCAATAAATGCAGAGAGCGTTGTCTCTAGTAATAAAAAAGTTGCAACGAATACGCAAAGCTCCCCCCTTAACAAGGGGGCTATTAATGCTAGTTTTGCAAACAAAAAAAACTATGCAACGACCTTATTAACATGGCTAGAAAAGCACAAAGAATACCCAAGAATAGCTAAAAGTAGACGCCAGCAAGGCACTGTAATCGTATACTTTATAGTTGGTCGTGACGGTATGATCGTCACAAGCCGCATAGAGCAAACATCGGGTTACCCAGCGCTGGATGATGAAGCCCTCAAAATGTTACAACGCGCACAGCCATTACCCGCCATACCAAATGGTATCGCAGGCAATAATCTTGAGCTTGTTGTACCTGTTGAGTTTTTTATAAGGTAACGGCTTTTAATTGCCAAGGTATCAATGAGTTTAAATAGAGCCGAGTGCAAAAAGGTATTAAAGTAATGTTATAGCGTTATCTAGCGCTAAGTAAAAATCAGTGATGAAAAAGCCGACAAAAGTCGGCTTTTTCAATTATTTAGCGGTTACTTATAAAACGCTTCTACTGTGCCTTTTACTTTCATAAGTAATGGCTGGCCGCGGCGGTCTAGTGCTTTAGGTGCGGCTACTTTGATCCAACCTTCACTGATGCAGTACTCTTCAACGTCAAAACGCTCTTTGCCGTTAAGTGTAATGCCGATTTCATGCTCGAATACTTCTTCTACATAAAATTTGCTACGTGGGTTGATCGAAAGTTGATCTGGTAATTCTGGTTTATTTGTATCAGTCATAATTGTGATCTGCATTGAATATATTGTGTGCCATTGTAGGCAATACAGGCCTTAGGCTCAATATACTGATCAAAATAAATTAACTGCACAGTTGCTTTGATTGCTTAATACAGTGGCTAATTATTTCGTCACGAGTGACATCTTTGTCAAAGTAATAATCAAAGCGCATAGTGAGGTTAGTCGCTTGCTCTTGCTCAGGCCAATGCCATTTACGAACAAGTTGCAGAGTAGCTGACACCATAGCATTTAGGGTTGGTATTATTTTTTATTAAATTGAACGTTATATTGTATCACTGCTTTGCGATTATGTTATATTATATCCAAACAAGACTAGCAATCATTAAAGTGGATCATGAAGTACTCAGCATTAACTCTTGCCTTTGCAGCACTCTCTTTTGGCTCTAATGCCACAGAATCAGATATAGAAACCATCACAATTGCACATAAACAAGCCTTTAGAGGAGATATTCCTGTTAAAGAGCTGCCGCAGTCAATTACCACATTAAGTAAAGAAATGATGGTTGATAATGGCATCACTAAATTCAGGGATGCACTTGATTTTTCTGCCAGTATTTCTCGCAAAAATAATGGTGGGGCATTGTGGGATAGCTACTCTATAAGGGGGCTATCGGGTAATGAAAATATGCCATCAGGCTATTTAATTAATGGCTTTAGTGGTGGGCGAGGTTTTGCGGGCCCACGTGATGTATCTAACATTGAATATATTGAAGTGTTAAAAGGTCCTGGTTCTGCACTCTATGGTCGCTCTGAACCAGGCGGTACAATTAATATCATTACTAAAAAACCACAGTTCTATCAGCAAGGCCAGTTAAAAGCTGAACTTGGCAGTGATGATCATAAACGTGTGCAAGGTGATTACACTAACGGCCTAACTGAAGATATTGCATTTCGAATTAATGGTGCATGGCAAGATAGTGACAGTTTTCGAGATCACGTACATCATGATAAGTTTGTGATCACGCCTTCGGTGTATTACAGCATCAATGATAAATCGTCATTAACGTATGAGTTTGAGTACGTTGACCAGCAGCAAATGTATGACCGAGGTATTGTTGTACTTAACGATAATTTTGACACCGTAACTAGAAGCCGTTTTTTAGGTAACCCTAATGATGCGCCAACTAAAGTGCACTCTCGCGGACACCAACTTAATTATGACTATGACTTTAATCGCGACTGGTCACTCTTATTGGGCGCTAACCATCGTACCGCTACGTTAACAGGTTTTTCGTCTGATGCTGAACTATCTCCTCCAAGACAGACTTTGTCTTTAGATAATCCTATGCTTACGCGTCAACACCGTTATAGAGATTATTACTCTGATGATTTGTCAGTACGCGCAGAATTAAGTGGTCATTTTGATCTTGCTGATATCACTAACCATGTTTTGATTGGTGTTGATGGGTATGACTATGAGCTTCGCACTGGGCTTTATCGTTATCGTGGTGGTAAAGATACGTACACATTAAATATTTATCAGCCAAACTACAGTGAAGGGCAAGGCCCCGATGTTGCGCAACTGTATGAAAACAATGAAAAGCAAAAGGCATACGGTATTTATGTACAAGATCAGTTAGACCTTACCGAGCGTTTTAAATTAATGCTGGGATTGCGGTTTGATGAAATTGAGCAGAATATTTTCGAGACTAAGTCAGGTGTTGCTTCAGATAGCACGATGAATCGACTTAGCCCACGGCTAGGCATGGTATATGAGCTAAATGATGCGATTAACCTTTATACCAGCTATTCCGAAGGGTTTATACCTTTAAGTGGTACTGACGCTCAGGGTAAATCGTTTGGTTTTGAAGAAAGTGATTCCTTTGAAGTGGGTGTGAAGTTCGGCTTTGACAACGTTAGCGGTACCATCGCTTTATTTGATGCTAGCAAAGGCAACATGTTGGTGGCTGACGATAAGGGTTATTCAAAACCTATTGGTAAAGTAACCAGTAAAGGTATTGAGGTTGATCTGACTGGTAGTTTAGGTGAAAACACTCAGTACACACTTTCGTATGCTTACGTAAAGGCTGAAACAGCCAAAGACATGATTAATGTTGAGTGGTTAGAGCCTATACCTAAAGGTAGCCCGTTAGTTAACGTACCAAAAAATAATTTTTCGCTTTCTTTAAATCACAATACCCGTGTACTTGAGCAAGACATTAAATTTGGTGGTCATTATCAATATATTTCAGAGCGACTAGGCGACCCAGTAAACTTATCTTTTAACTTACCAAGTTATCAGCTGGTGGGTTTATTTGCTCAATGGCAGGCGACTGAACGGACAAATGTTTCACTTAATGTTGATAATGTATTTGATGAAAGCTACATAGCCAGTAGCTACAATGCATTATGGGCCTACCCTGGTGCACCAACACAGTTTAAATTGGGTATAACATATGACTTCTGAACAAGTTAAAAACCGTATTCATAGTATCGATATCATGCGTGGCGTGGTTATCTTATTAATGTTACTTGATCATGTGCGAGAGCGTTTTTTCTCGCAAATGCCGGTATTAGACCCAATGGATGTTGACGTTACCTCTCCAGGGCTGTTTTGGAGCCGTTTTGCAGCGCACTTTTGCGCGCCAACCTTTATCTTTTTAACAGGGCTTTCGGCGTGGCTTTATAGCCACCCAAGCTCAGGTAAAGTGCGCTCTGCTCGTAGTTTTTTAGTTAAGCGGGGGTTGTTTTTAATTGCCCTTGAAGTTACGGTTATTTGCTTTTTGTGGATTTGGTTTATCCCGACTATTTTTCTACAAGTGATATGGGCTATTGGCCTGTGTATGCTGGCTCTGGCATTACTAATTAACTTACCGCAACGACTATTGTTAGCATTGGGTTTATTGATTGTTTTTGGTCATAACTTACTTACACCAATTACCTTCAGTCCTGATGAGTGGGGTTATACCTTATGGACTATTCTGCACGATCGCGGCTTTATCTCTGAAGGTGGTTTAGTTAATGTCAAAATCAGTTACCCAGTATTACCTTGGATTGGGGTTATATTACTTGGTTACTGCGCAGGCCCACTGTATGCACATAACCGAGACAGTGAAGATCGTAAACAGTGGCTGATTGGTTTGGGCTTAGCGTGTCTAGCGTTATTTGCTATTTTACGCGGCTTAAATATCTATGGCGAAACGCTACCTTGGCAGCAGTTTTCAACAGCAGTGCAAACGGCTATGTCGATATTTAACGTTACCAAATATCCACCTTCACTGAGCTTTTTATTAATCACTTTAGCGCTGATGTTTTTTGGCTTATGGTTTTTTGAGCGTCCGTTAAATCGCTTTAGTAATGCTTTAAGAGTGTATGGCTCGGTGCCGATGTTCTTTTATATTTTTCATCTTTACGTTTTATTGATTTTATACACAATTTGCAGTGCTATTTTTGGTGCTAATCATGGTGCATATTTTGCCGTAAATGATATTACATGGATTTGGTTAATTACGGTTGTGTTAGCCGTTACTTTATATTGGCCAACTAAGGCATTTAGTCACTATAAGCGCAAAGCAAATAAACCTTGGTTAAAGTATCTTTAGAGATATAACACTTACTTAGTGGTTAAAAGCGGTGTTATAAGTTTATAACACCGCTTTTTATGCCTTTATTTTTTACATTTTTTTTAGCATGTCTTCATTAAGCACTCTAACTTCGCGTTGCGGGAATGGTATCGCAATATTATGAGCTTTGAGGGTTTCTAGAATAATTAATAGTAAATCACCACCAACCCGGTTTTTACCATCATCAATTCCCTGCATCCAAAATTCCACAAACATATTAATGCCATTATCGCCAAAGCTATCTATTTCACAGTCAGGACGCTCTTCAAATGGTACATCAGGCCCGCTAATTACTTGTGGATGCTCGGCAACAGCTTGTTTAATTATTTCTACCATGGCTCTAACATCGGTGGCGTATGCCACACTAAAATCAACACGGTAGCGCTGTTTTGGGTCTTTATGGGTCCAGTTGGTCAGCAGTGATGAAATAAAGGTTTCGTTAGGAACCAGTATGTCTTTGCCGTCGTAAGTTTCTAAAATTGCATGGCGCATTTTGAACTCTCGAACAAAGCCACTTTTGCCGTTTTCTAACTCAACAAAGTCACCAATGGTGAGTGACTTATCGAGCAAAATAATGATGCCAGAAATAAAGTTGGAGGCGATTGATTGCAACCCTAAACCAAGGCCAACACCTAACGCACCACCAAACACAGCAAGGGCGGTGAGGTTAACACCCATAATGTTAAGCAGTAATAACGCGATGACACAAAACAGGCCAACTTCAAAGAGTTTGGTAAAGACTTCGCGGGTGCTGATATCCAGAGTTTGCTGGTTGCGAATTATAACCTTACCAACATTACTGGAAGCGCGACCTAACCAAAATAAAATAGCCCCAAAAAACAATACCCGAGTTAGGCCATATAAACTGACTTGAATATTGCCTAAATTAATCGAAACCGCTTCAAGGGTTTTAATAAATGCTGGCAAAAAGCCCAGTAGGTGCAACAGCAAAACGGGCAGGCCAACTAACTTAAACAGTGCTGACATAAAAGGGCTGCTAACAAACTCTTTAATAATTGAGTAAGCAAACAGCAATATAGCAATGTTGAGCGCGGTATTCATTAACCACACTTGCAAGTCTACAGTGATGCCGATAGAGGTAAATATTCGCAGTAAAATGATTGCTACTAGCGGGTAAACGATATTGCTAAGTCGAAACAGCATAATGTTTATTGGGTGATCGGACGCCACTTTAGTGTGCTTATCAACGCGCTTTTTAACTGTTTTAGAATAAATCCAATAGGCGGCAGCATAGCTGGTGATGATCACCAATAATTGTAGATACGTTGCTTGTTGGCTAAGCATTGATTGGATCAATAACCAAACAGATTCAAATTGTTTGGAAAAAAACTCACTATCCATACGGAGTACTTTTTTAGATAAAATAAGATCTTTACTATGGCTGATAAGTCTAAAAATTTACAGAATAAATAAACGTATCAATAAATTTGACAAATAGTAGAGCTTTACTGTGTCATTTAGCGTGAGTATTTCACCGCGACTACTGAGTGAGCAAGCTTTTCGGCCGCTTGTCGTTATGCTAGCCAAACAAAGTTAGAGTGTCTATTGGAGTAAATTTGATAATGCTTTTGATAGCATGGGAGTGGCAATAAATAAAAGTTGTAGGTTGTGAGCTTTTGGGACTAAAAAATTATTAGCTTTCATATAGTGCGAAATATCTGCAATCGCAATAAGGACTCACTTATCTAAATGCTTTTAAAATAGTGGTTTTATTATCAATGTTTTTTTAGTCACTTTTTCTTTGGTTTTAAAGTATTAGTTTTACTTCTGTGCCAAATATCTACTTTTGTAATGTATTGTAATACTGCATCGCTGATGAAACCTTCTACACTCATTTGACTTACGCGACAAGTTTCTTGGTCGCATATAACTGTCATCATGGAGCAATTGAAAATGCAGAGTGCACAAAAGGCGGTAAGGATTAACCTCGATCTTGATCTTAAAGTCAGCATCAAACAATACAAAAAAATTAAAGAGCGTCCCGTAAGTTACAAAGACGCTGATATTGCGTGTATAAAAGCCATCGCACAAGCTGCGATTAACGTTGAGTTATTTACCATCCCGTTATATATGACAGGTCTGTATTCAATACAAGGCATGCATGCAATAGGTGGGGATGAAGGCTTGTATCCCGAGCGTTTATGGCCTGGGTTAGGGGCAACAGCAGGCTTTATTCCTAATGAACGAATAGCAAAATTAGATATTACTCCAACGCCAAAACCCAGCAAGCCACTGAGCGTAAATGAACAGGCGTTTAATGCTGTTTATAGTGTGTTTATAGAAGAAATGCTGCATTTACAGTTGGCTTCTAATATCGCCAGTAAACTAAATCTAACTCCTTCATTTACCAGTAATGCACTGCAAACAGAAAAGTTTGGTTGGCATTGTTATGACGATACAACGCAAATCCCGCATATCTTAGATTTTAAAGACTGCAGCCGTGATTTATCAAAACTTAGCCCTAAAGTGAAAGAATACTTTACAACTCACTTTCAGGGTCAAACACTACAAGATATGCGAGTCAATGCAGCGGCATTGACAAAAGAGCAGGCTTTACTGTTTTTATTGATTGAAGAAACCGAGGAAAGTGCAAAAAAATTAATAATCAATAAAGATTTAGATGGCGTTCGCCCTAAATACTTTGAAACAGCTCCTTTTGATTGGTTTAAAGCAACAGATACAGAAGTTGATTTACCTATGTTTGGTTCTATCGGGCATATGTATTGCTGTTATTGGGACTATCTTGAAATTGTGTATGAGGATGGTAGTAGCTTAATTGATATTTTGGTGAATCCAGCTAAACCTGATTCCGTGCAACGTGATTACTTTAATACTCGTGACTCAGCCGAATATAAACCGCAATACCCGGGGATTAATGGTTCAATCAATGAAAGTAATGATCTAGATAAGTTAAAAATTGAGATTGTTAATAATATCAATGCAATAACGGATCAAGGTGAAGGTAAAGGTGTTGTTTCTGAAATCTGCAGCCGCTGGGCGGCAGAGAGTTGGGTAATAACGTATTTGCAGCAACAAACGGTAGCATTGAAAAGCACACCGATTGAGGCAGATGATCATCAGGTCGCTGCTAAGTTTCAACCTAATGCTGATAACCTAAAAGAAGATTACCCAGCGGATAGCGCTGGGCAAAAGCCACTTCCTGTATCTGGTATTGCATGCGCACGTATTACAAATACTAAAAAAGATCATTTTATTACCTTTGCTGATGTACTTGATTTGATTATTCAATATGAATACCAAGAGGGTCAATCTTACAGTGATAACAACGCGGCCCAAGTGTATATGACCTGGCAAACGTGGCATAACTTGTGCGGTAAATTTACAGTAGCAATGCTTAACCCGCAAGGTGGCGATAAGGCTAAGCAGAAGCACCCAGATTTACCTGCTGTAGTTGATGTAGAAAAAGCATTGAATAATTTGTTTTCTAGCCCTGAACGTCGTGCACAAACACATCAAATTTTTAGTGAATCAGCGGTTGGCACTTTAAAAGGACTTACCACAGCATTGGATCGCTATTGGGGTGGTAAAACGACTGAGTTTCCAGGTCCTGCAATGGGGGGGTCGGGCGATCGAGTATCTATTTGTTGGGCTACAACAGGGCAGGCTCCAGATCTGGTTGCGGGTATTGCGGATATGTCTAAGGATGTTTTATACCATGCGTGCCAAGGTATGGATTATACAAAAGAAAATTCAAATAATTTACCTCCCGCAACAGTGTTCCACAGCTGTAAAGGTTCGAACAATTGCAAAGCGCAAGGTGGGTGTGGGTTTGTGCATAGCACAACACCGGGAGGAAGCTGTGGTGGTAGCGCCCCTGCTGATGGTCCATTTAGCGCTCCTGCAAATAACAAATGTAATAATTTAGGTGGTTGTGCTGTGCCGATTTCTGCCTCGCAGCTATTCCCAAAAGAGCCATCAGCAAAACCCCAGATGCAATTATTTGAATTTGGTGATGGACCAGACTATGCATCTACGGCTAAACCATATACCGACCCAGAAACAGGTAAAGTTCTAGAGCAAATGCCATTTAAAGAAGGTGATGCGGTTTACAGTATCGCGTGGCAGGCCTATTGTAATGCAAAAGGAGTGCAAACTACGCCGCCACCTGCAGATGATATTCGCTTAGCGCTTCCGCCTTCAACTTAATTGGATTGAATACATGACATCATACATACAGAAGCAGCCTTTTGCTGCTTCTGCTATTGAGCAAATAAACCCGCTAGGCTTTGGTTTGGGGTTGCGCAGTGAGCATTATCCGTACTTAATGCAAAAACCAGTAACAGGGGTTGATTGGTTTGAGATCATTAGTGAAAATTACATCGATAATTATGGCTATGGCCGTCATGTATTAGAACAATTGATGGCTGATTTCCCTATTGTTATGCATGGTGTGTCTATGAATATAGGCAGTAGCTCTGCGCTTGATTTTGACTATTTAGAAAAGTTAAAAGCATTGGCGGATTTTGTAAAACCAGCGTGGATATCAGATCATCTATGTTGGACAGGCTTTGCAGGAGTAAATAGCCACGATTTACTACCTATGCCGCTTACTGAGGAAAGCTTAAAGCATGTTATTAACCGGGTTAATCAGGTACAAGACTTTTTACAGCGGCCATTAGTGCTGGAGAACCCCTCTACTTATTTAGAGTTTCAAAACTCGTCGCTCACGGAGCCGGAGTTTTTTACGCAGCTGGTCGAACAAACACAGTGTGCTATGCTGCTAGACGTTAATAATGTTTATGTGTCGGCGTATAATCACGGTTTTTGCCCAAGGACATATATAAAAAACTTACCGCTTAAAAGTATTGTGCAAATGCATTTGGCGGGGCCAACACTCAGCGGGCATTGTTTGATAGATACCCATGATAAACCAGTTCCTGAACCTGTATGGGAATTGTATCAACTCGCGCAATCTTTATGTGGGCCTGTCTCGACTTTACTGGAATGGGATGCAAATATTCCTGCGTTTCCTGAATTAGTCGCTGAGTTAAACAAAGCTAAAACTGTATTAGCGGGTCAAATTCCTCATGCTCCAGTACAAAATAACCACCAACAAGGTTGTATTTCTACACCGCTGGTTTTAGCTAAAGAGAAATTATGAGTGAACATTCATTGAGGCAAGTGCAGCATTGGTTGCAAACAGTATTAATTGTTCGTGGTGATTTGGATGATAAACTCTTACAGGCATATGCGCATGATGGCGTTATGCTTGATACGCTAATTAAAAGTACAGATAAAATTTCAGCCCAGCAGCGAGTAGATATTTACGCTGCAGGTTATGTGCTAAGGCTTGTGGATTGTTTACGTTGTGAGTTTTCATTGTTGGCGCAGTATATGGGAGATACGTTATTTTCCACATTTGCTAAAGCATTTATTGTGACGGTGCCTTCTAAAAGTTGGAGTCTATATTATTTAGGTGAGCAATTCGCCGAATTTTTAGCACAAACTAAACCACAAGGTATAATCGATGTTGCTCAACAAACTATGGTCGATTTACCTGCTCAAATAGCCTTATTTGAACGCACCAAGTCTGAGGTGTTAGTAGCCCAAGGTCTTGAAAAAAATGTAACGGCAACCGAGCTTTCTATCGAACAGCAAATGCTCACGTGTTTAGTAAATAATACTGATATTCAAGCGGCGCCTTGTTTGCGAGTAATAACATTAGATTACCCTATTTTAGAGCTCATTTCACAAATTGAAGCCTGCATAGCAAAATTAGAAGTAATGCCTGATGAGTTGATTTTACCTATTCAGCAACCATGTTACCTTGCTTTAACACGTATACATTATAGATTTAGAGTCTGGTCTTTAGCTCATTGGCAGTATTTGCTACTCGGTTTTTGTATACAAGGAAGTAGCTTTAATATGGCGATTAAGCAAACAGCATTACAGCTAGAGGTTTCTAGCGATGAGTTAACCTCAGACGCAATGATGTGGTTGCCACAAGCAATCAATATGGGCTTGTTGTTTCAATAAGTGCTACAAGTAAGCAGTTAACCTAATTGATAACAATTAAATAAACTATAACGCCAAGATTTCATCGCGATTACTTGGCGACCAGGCTTTGTCAGCCGCTTGTTGTTGCGTTAGCCAAATAAAATCAGTGTGCTCATTCGGATCTAAAGTAATGGCGATATCATCGGGTACGCAAATACTAAAAACATACTCAGTATTAATTAACGCATTGGCTTGATAGCGGTGTCGCCATGACTCTCTAATGGTATATTGATTGGTTTTTTGGTGATCACGTATTGTTAAACCCAGTGCGCGGGCATCTATCCCTGTTTCTTCTAATAGCTCACGGTAAGCTGTCACAATAGGCGTTTCGCCTTCATCAATCCCGCCGGTGACTGATTGCCAAAAGTTAGCATCATCGGTACGTTGGATCAGTAAACAGTCTTTATTTTTTTTATAAATAACAACCAGTACAGAGAAGGGTTTACGAAGTGGTTGGTTATTTAACAAAATAGAGCCTTAAATAGCGTTTGTTGAATCAGTTTACCTAACTACGAAATGTTTAACTAGCCAGATCACATCACTAACAACCAAATACCCAGCAACAAGAGTAGTACATTCATTATTTTCAGAAACTGCGAAGTATTGAGTTTGCCCTGCAACCAGATCCCTAAACGATTACCACAAAAAGCAATCGGCAAGCTGGCAAGTGCAATTAATGCCCACTTTATTTCGATTAAACCCAGACTAATAAAGCCAATAAGCTTGACGGCATTCATCATCGCAAAAATAATCGCCACAGTTGCGACAAATCGTTTCGGTGGTAACTTAATGGTACTGAAATACATTATTAAAGGTGGGCCGCCAGCATGTACTAAGGTACTTGCAATACCGGCTAAACCGCCCATAGAGAAGGCACCTAAACGGCTATTTAAGGCACTCAAAGTAAACTTGCTAAAGGCTAAACTGCGAATAGCAAACACTATACATAAAATAGCAATCGCTGTTTTTATAAACGCCGCGTCTAACCAGCCAATTAACGCATGTGCAATAACTACGCCTACCAATAAACCCGGTAGTAAGCGTTTAAGTTGCTGTATATCCCATTGTTGCCAGTAACTTTTTAAACTAAAGACATCGGCAACAATAAGTACCGGTAGCATCAAACCGATTGCGGCAACAGGGGGCATCACTAGCATTAGTAAAGGGACACTAAACACTCCAAGCGCTCCTGCAAAGCCTGATTTTGACACGCCGGTGAGCAATACGACAAATGCGATGATAGAGAGGGTTGTTACTGTCATTAGTTTTTCTACTTACTGATTATTTACTTTATGCTGGTAGATCAAACCACAGCGCTTCTAAGCTGCTGGTGGCTGTTAATGTTACCCGTTCATTGCGATTTAGTGCAAAGGCATCGCCGTTACTAAAATTTTGCTTGTTTGCGTCTATATGCCCGCAGATAATATGCAAATAACCTTTTCTATCCGCTGTTTGCAATGTATGCGATTGACCCGCATCAAGTTTTAAACGATAGATACTAGCATCTTGGTTGATGCTCACGCTGCCGTGTTCGCCATTTGGTGTAACAAGTGGTGTAAGCTGAGTTGTTTGCGGAATACTTTTTTGCTCATAGCTAGGGGCTATACCACGCAATTTGGGTTGTATCCAAATTTGTAAAAAGTGCGCTGTTGCAGAATTTGAAGCATTATATTCGCTGTGCATAATGCCACTACCGGCACTCATCCGTTGCACGTCACCAGCAGGAACAATGTATTCATTACCAGTGCTGTCTTGGTGTTTTAATGCGCCTGAAATGACATAGGAAATTATTTCCATATCTCGGTGTCCGTGAGTGCCAAAGCCTTGGCCTGCAAGTACTTTATCTTCGTTGATCACTCTAAGTACTGACACCCCCATGTGTTTTAGATCATGGTAATGGCCAAATGAAAAACTATGCTGACTTTGTAACCAACCAAGATCAACTTGGCCGCGCTCGCTGGCTTTGCGTATGTAGTGCATAACTTAACTCCTGATTAAACGCTAATTTGAATAGCAGCAGTATAAGTTTTATAAGGAAGATTAAAATCGCTTTTAAAAGGACTATTTGTTCTAATTAATAGAATGAAAGCCCTTGATTAGCAATCAAGATCAGCCTGCATTACTTGATATCGTAACTCGCCAATGAATGTGCGCGCTGCCGGGCCAAGGCGATCACCGTCTTTAAATAGTAAATGTAGCATGGCACTGCGCTTACTATTGTGGCTAAGATTAAGGGGCTTGAGCCGATTTTGTGCTAACTGATTGGTAATCGCTGTGCTAGGTAGCCAAGCAAAGCCTAAGCCGTTGCTGATCATATCAATGGAAGTCCGCATATGGCTTACTGTCCAGCGCTGGTCGGCACCTAACCAGCCACCGTCTTGTTTATTGTGTAAGGCTGAATCGCGTACCACAATTTGTCGGTGCGATTTTAAATCTTCAAGGGTGATAGGTCGGGTGATGCTATGTAACGCATGATCTGGGTGCGCAACAGCAGTAAACTCGATATTGCACAACTCTTCACTAAACCCGGCTTTGCCAGTGAATCCCGATATTGCAATATCGGCACTGGTGTTCTCTAGTAATTCATTCGCGCCAGTCAGTACTGATTCGTATAATTCAATACGTAATAATGGATACATTGCCGAGGTATTGTTGAGTACTTTATAAAGCAGTGCTTGCGGAAAAACTTCATCAACAGCAATACGTAATTTGCTTTCAATCCCCTCACTGAGGGTCTGCCCAATTGCTTCTATTTTGGCGGCTTCATCGAGTAGGTAATTAGCGCGGCGCATCATCATCTCACCAGCTTCGGTGATCACGGTTTTACGTCCTTCAATAGTAAATAACTTAACACCTAAAGCGGTCTCAATTTTACCAACAGCATTGTGAATACTTGATTGGCTTTTATAAATTTTTAGTGATGCTTGATTAAAACCGCCATGTTCAACCACAGCCCTAAACATACGCCATTGCTCTAAAGTTATTTTAAGCATCTTTATGGTTGTCCTCGCAGTCACCTTGGTCACAGGTATTGAGTGATTCTCTGGCACGTTTATCTTGATTGAGTACTTGTTTTAGATCTTCAGTACGTTGGCGTACAGCTACACCATAACTGTGATCATCGCCCCACAGTTTTGCTAGTTGCAGTACTGAGGCACGATCGTGCTCTCTAAATAAGTGTCCTGCGCGCTGCGAGTCTTCTTTTGAATTTCCTAATAGTTCTAGGGTTTCAACGGCAAGGTTGATGGCAGAGTCAACGGTTTCTCGGTTAAACGCATCAACGTGCAAATTAAGTAATTGGTAAGCATGGCGACGATCTTTAGCGCGCGCCACAATCTTTAAGTGCGGAAAGTGTTTGCGGACAAGTTTAACTATTTCGAGAGTTTTGTCGGCATTATCAATAGCAATAACCAGTAATTGTGCGGTATCAGCTCCAGCGGCTTCGAGTAGTTCTTTACGTGCTGCATCACCATAATGCACCGTAT
This sequence comes from Pseudoalteromonas sp. SG43-6, assembly GCF_014164365.1. Classification (NCBI taxonomy): domain Bacteria; kingdom Pseudomonadati; phylum Pseudomonadota; class Gammaproteobacteria; order Alteromonadales; family Pseudoalteromonadaceae; genus Pseudoalteromonas; species Pseudoalteromonas sp. SG43-6. The sequence continues at coordinate 170,379 of NZ_JACJEZ010000001.1, read as the reverse complement.
TACCAAAGCGGCGCAGCAGATCAATTTGGCTAGGACTGTGATCAAGGACACTAATATCATACCCTTGGGTGCTCAGTAAGCGCCCCATAATTTGTCCAAAACGGCCGTACCCAGCAATGATTACGTGTTTGGCTGGGCTTATCTGCTCTGGTTTATCAAACTCAGGTTTTGTTGTTGTGTTGCTACGTTTTTGTAATGTGTCGTAAAGCATTAATAGTAAAGGGGCTATTAACATTGAGATGGCCACGACTAAGGTGGTTAAGTTGCTTTGTTCTGGGGTTAAAATTTGCAATGTATTAGTCATCGTCAGGAGCACAAAAGCAAACTCACCACCTTGTGCTAAGGCTAAAGTGAATAACAGTTGCTGGGTATGATGAATTTTAAAAGTTCGTGCTAAGGCATACAAAACAGCGGCCTTTACAACAATTAAAGCGGCAACCAATGTAACCACTAAAGTAAATTGATTAAATAACAATGCAAAGTCGATAGAGGCACCGACAGCGACAAAAAACAATCCTAATAACAGTCCTTTAAAGGGTTCTATATCGGCCTCTAACTCATGACGAAATTCACTTTCTGCCAGTACCACACCAGCTAAAAAAGTCCCTAACGCTGGAGATAAGCCAACATTTTGCATAATCAGCGCAATCGCTACCACTAAAAATAACGCAAATACAGTGAATATTTCCCGCATTCTGGTTTCAGCAATGTACCTAAATAGCGGCGCAGAAATATACTTACCAGCTAAAATAATTGCCGCGATCACTGTTACTGAGGCGGTTACTTGCCCCCAAACTGGCCAATCAGCAGTTAGCGAATTATGCGTGCTGGTGGCATTTAACATTGGCTCAAACGCCAATAATGGTAGTAATGCTAAAATAGGAATAACGGCAATATCTTGAAATAGCAGTACCGAAAACGCATTTTGGCCGGCTTCATTTTTCAGCCAACCTTTTTCTTCCAGGCTTTGTAGCACAATTGCTGTTGAAGAAAGCGCGAGCATTAAACCAATTGCTAGTGCTGTTTGCCAATGCATGGCCATAAACCAATAACAAATTGCAAAAATTACCGCGGCTGTTAGGGTTACTTGCAAACCCCCAAGCCCTAAAATAGAGTGGCGTAACTTCCAAAGCCTTGCTGGTTGTAGTTCAAGGCCGACTAAAAACAGCATCATTACTACACCAAATTCAGCAAAGTGCATAACAGACGTTTGATCGCCCACTAACCCCAGCAAATACGGGCCAATTAAAATACCTGCCAGCAAATAGCCGAGTACGGAGCCTAACCCAAGGCGTTTTGCGATAGGCACCGCAACAATGGCTGCGGCTAAATAAATTAATGCGATCTCTAACATAGTTGTCCTTTGCTAATACTGGCTAACTTATTATGCCTTAAAATACTGTTTACTATAGCGGAATAAATTCTTTATCGTCACCAGGGATTTTTGGGAAACGTTGAGTTTGCCAGTCTTGTTTTGCCTGCTCTAAGCGTTCTTTGCTATAAGCAACAAAGTTCCAATGCAAGTATGGGACTTTTTCAAATTTATCGCCACCGAGCAAAATAAAGCGTGCATCACTGGCAAAGTGAATATCAGTATCGAGGTTATCAAGTAGGATAAAATCACCCGCTTGATAATCCTGTTGACCCACGGTAACGCTTCCATAAATAACATATAACGCGGTTTCTTGCTGTGGGTTAGGCGACTTAATTTGACTATTGGCGCTGCCAACCACATCAATATAAAACATGGGGGAGTAGGTTTTAACTGGGGAGCTTAATCCGTAAGCTTCACCAACAATTAAGCGCATCATGATACCTTCATGAATTATGTGTGGTAGTTGCTGTTTTTTTATATGGGTGAATGAAGGCTCAATCTCAGTCATATTTTCTGGTAGCGCAATCCAGCATTGTAAGCCGTCAATATGATGCGGGTTAGCGCGCACTTCAAAGCTTTCTCGTTCTGAGTGAACAATGCCTTTACCTGCCGTCATCCAGTTCACATCGCCTGGGTGGATTTCTAAATTATTACCTAGCGAGTCGCGATGTAAAATGCTGCCGCGAAATAAATAAGTGAGTGTTGATAAGCCTATGTGCGGGTGAGGGCGAACATTGATCCCTTGGCCAACAGGAAAATCGTTTGGTCCCATGTGATCAAAAAAGATAAATGGTCCCACCATTTTTTATCAAAATTAGGCAGTACGCGCTTTACGTTTAAGCCACCAATATCATGTTCAGTTGGGTTGAGTATTTTAGCCATGTTTTGCTCCTTAAAGGTGACCAAGCAGAGTCACGTTGATTCGATTAATTGAATACATAAGTTATAGCCCTAACAATAGATGATCACTTAATTTCGAGTATCACTATTGATGCTTGATTAATAATATACTCACGTTAAAAGAACGAAAATTAGTAAAAATAGGCGTTAATATTCTTTTTTAAAGAATTTTAATGGTGTGTTGTATGGCACTAAAAGGAGCTTTATGCGTAGTAAACAGTGCTTACTATTACTTGTTGATGCTTTTAATGCAAAATACCGTAGGTAGGGAAACTAGCGACGACACATTTACGCTCATCAAGCATTGCGATAAGACGCTGAGGGTATTTGCGATTAGCAAAATATAGCAGTTGTTGTGATCACACGACCGACAACACAAAATTAGACAGTAAAAAACGGCCAATTACTTGGCCGTTTTACATCAAGAGTTAGTTAAGTTTTACTGGGCCGTTGATATTATCGATGCTCAAATCACCAGAGCCAGCGTCAATGATGGTGAGACCTTTACTGTCGTTAACACGAATACTGCCTGAGCCATCCTCAATGGTGACTAGGCCATTTACATGTTCAACATAAATATCACCCGATTCATCTTCAATGGTGATGTAACTGCCTAGAGTTTTGGCATTGATGCTGCCAGAGTTATCGTCAATATCTACGCTGCCAGTGATATTAGTAAGGGTTATATCACCCGAATCATCTTCAATAGTCATATTGCCAGCAACGTTACGTGCAGTAATACTGCCAGAGTCATCACTGATCTCTACATTACCAGTAATATTTTGCAGATCGATATCCCCTGAATCATCGTCAATTGTGACGTGATGACCTTGATCAATACGAATGCTCCCTGAGTCGTCATCTATAATGATATTACCTAGTACACCAGCAATATCTATATCGCCAGAGTCATCGTCAATCTCAAGGTTAAATGAGCTTGGCACAGTAATAACTAAATCAATACTGGGTGAATTACCTTGATATACCACTATTCCTGATGAACTATAATTTTTTGCTATAAGTACGGCTTTATCGCCTTTTTGTTCCAGAGTAAGTATGTAAGGGTCATCACTTTTTGCTGTATAAATAGTGGCATCTACGCTGATGTTAGTTGCTGTGGTTGAGCCGATCACTTTAAGTGAACCCGCCTCAGCATTAATACTTAGTTGCTGTAATTGTGACGCTGATATTGAGCGTTGCTGCTGTTGTTGTATATTGGCTGACGAGGTTGAAACATGCACAATACAGCCACTGAGAAACAATAGGCTAGTGGCAATAGGAAGGGCTTTGGCTAGCAAAGAAAGAGGTTTGTTGATCATTATTTATTTTCTCATTGTTAATTATATTTTACGATTTGCTAATTTATAGCAAAAACAAAGCCAAAATTTAATGATTTGTTTTTATTGGTTTTTATTTTTATTATCAGATAAGTATAGCGAATAAGTGGTCAAAAATACCAAATTTAGGGTTGTTCTTAATATTCTTTAGATTGGATCTGGAAGGTACGCTAAGCCACTTCAACACGCGTGAAGTGGCTTAGTTTTTTCTAATTATTACAAATGGTGATTATCGCTAAGTTTGGGGGCGACTGAGAGTAGTAAATAGCAGTACTTGAATAAGATGTATTGCGCACATTGTCTTCAACCACGGTTATTTCATATGTTGCAGTTACAGGGAGTGCAATATTTAGTGTGCTATCTAGATATGTGTTATTACTTTTTTGTAATATCAAAGGCTTGGTTTCATCATACTGAGCCTGAAAACTATTCGACGTTAAAATAGTATCGATCATTTTAAAGCGCAGATTTACGGTGTCGGGTCCAGTAAAATCAGGACAGACGAATACAGAGACTTCTACATCTTGAAAAACCGGTAGGCTTGTTTGATTAATATTAATGATAAAATCATTTTGTGTTATCGCTGCTGAACTATACTCGCTAGTTGCCAGTCTTTCATCTGCTGTAGAAATACTAACAGTTGCGCCTTGTTCAACACTAACTATTGCCTCAAAGAAGCCGCTGCTATTTGTAGTATGCTGCTTACCATTTATCATCAGTATAGCGTTATTGATACCAACTTTAGCTACGTTGGTAATTTGTCCTTTAACTATGCCTGTTAGTAAAGCGGAATCGGTAGCAGAGATCGCAAACTCCATTACAGCTGCATTGCCCTCAGCATCAGTAACAGTAACAGTGACATTATAGCTACCTATAATATCAGGGGTAAATTCAGCGACGCCATCTTTTATGTTTACCAGTGCTGCATTTGACTCATTAGGCTTGGTAAGCCCCCAAGTATAATTAAGATTGGTCTCTTCAGGGTCGTAACTTTGGCTAACATCAAATGTTACTATATTACCAACAAAAGCCTGACGTAATTGTTCGCCTTTAGAAATAATGACTGGCTTTGCATTGTCTCTAACTATGATAGTGATTGTTTGCGTATCGGAGTCTTTATTACCATCATTGGTACGTAACGAAATAACAAAACTTCCTGCACCTGATGCTTTAAAGTAAGGTTTAGCAACGTCTGTGTTAGAAAGCGTAGCACGTCCTAATGGCGATAAAATTTCCCACTGGTAGGTAAGCTCTTTGCCTTCAGGATCTGTGCTTTGTGAGCCATCAAGTTGAATTTCTTCATCGACTAAAATAGGTGCTACATCAGCAATAATCGCTGTTGGTTTTGCATTGGCTTGAGCGTGAAGAACGCTTATTACTTGCTCAGAATTAAGCTGTCCGTCTGATACGATTAATGTGATCACATAATCACCTTCAATATCAGCACTGATAGAAGGGGTTGCTGTCGTACCTTGGATTAGCTGCGCTTTACTATTCTCAGGTCTGCTTTTTATCTGCCAAAGGTAGCTTAAGGGTTGCCCTTCAGGATCGTTGCATTGTTCGCATTGCAGAGTAATAGTTTCAGCTAAGTTAATGTTTCTCTCAGCTACAAGTTGTGCAATAGGAGCTTGATTTGCTATCTCTACAGTTAAAGTAACTGTGGCGGTATCAGTTTCACCATATTGATCTTTAACTGTTAGTGAGAGCGTGTACTCACCGAGGTCTAAAGAAGAGAAGCCTGCGGTATGGCTTAAGTTATCAGTGAGTGTCGGGTTGCTATCGGCAGGTTGTGCGGTAATAGTCCACAGATAACTTAGTGTATCACCTTGATCAGGGTCACTGCTTTGCTTGCCATCTAATGTGACTATGCTGCGAGGAGCGACGGTTTTATTTTGTACTTTAATAACCGCTTGAGGAGCTGAATTTTCGTATAAAGATTCACTTTTTATCATTACCTCGTTGCTTGCTGTTTCCCCCAGTGAATTAGTAATGGTTAGCTTTATTGCGTAAGCACCTGTTTTATCTGCAATGAATTTGCTGGTAACGCTATTATTATTTTCTATGATTGCATTGCTGGTAAGAGGCTTTGCCGTAAACTGCCATAAGTATTTATTTATTACACCGTTAGATGTGCTACTTAGCGCACCATTTAATGCAACCACATCACCTTGTTTTACTGTTTGAGTAAGTCCTGCATGAGCAATTAATTGCGTTGGATCGGCTTTAATTTCAATTAATTTTTCAACTGGGGCGCTCGAAAGTTTGCCATCGCTCACAACTAAAATTAGTTTATAACTCTTTGCTTCAGCAAGTGATACTTCAACTTTATTTTCATTATCAACAGCAAGAGCGATCTCATTTTGTCCGTCTGCAGTGGTTAAGCGCCATTTATAAACTAATGAATCGCCGTCGGGATCGCTGCTTTTTGTACCGCTAAATGTTAGCGCGGTATTTACCCGCATTTCACCGGTTGGTGCACTGATCATGGCAACGGGTTTATTGTTAGTGACTTTATTGGTTGGTTTTTTTTCTGAGTCACCACCTCCTGAGCCACAGGCTGTGAGAGTTAGGATCAAAGCTAGCTGGATTAAAAAACTCCATTTCATATTACTTTCCTTGTTGTTGGTTTTGTTGTGTTTAGTGGTACTGTAAAGCTAAGCCTGTAGTGCTTGCTATTAAATTTAAATGAGGATTATTTCTGGTTTGAATTAGATTGGTATAAAGTCCATTTTTCATAATATTTATTTCCGTTAAATATTTTATAGTTATGTTAATTTAATTGTTTATAATATGAACCCAAAAGAGGGAAAATAAAAGAATTAAATTCAAATTTTAGAAAAATTTTGGCGCTAAGTTGTTTATGTGTTTATTTCGAGTTGTAGGCCAAGCTAAGTTACTTGGCCTTTATTTTTAATGAGGGGTTTTATTCAGGTGCTACATCTAAGGTAGTAAATAATGAATAACGTACGCTATCGATACCTTTTTCAGTTGAACCTTCGCTCACACTTGCTTCAATAAGGTATAGTCCAGGGTGTTGCCATGTGTTAGTGAAAAAGCCGTTTTTATCTGTGGTTACTTTAACTTCGCCACGTTCGTTACGATAACGTGTATCACCTTTTAAGATGGCAAGTTCTATGTTGGCAGCAGGTTTACCGTCTTTTAATAACTGAAAACGCGCCTCTTCACCAACAAATAAATCATTAGGATGAGTCGGGCCGCTGATCTCTAAGCCTTGACCAAGTAGCGCAGGTTTTGAGGTGCCGTTGCGGCTTACAAATGTATCTACCGTTGCAATCGATTTTGTGGTTTTAATATCGGTTGCATCAGCTGGGATATCTTTACTGTCTTTAGGGCCAAATACACGGCCACGTTCGCCTTTGGCATCTTTATAAAAAGTCATTAGTCGTGGTTCTTGGCTCATCGTTATATGATAAGTACCTTCCCCAGCTAGTTTTACCGCCGCTGAATTTTTACGTTGCAGATAATATGCACGAATTTTATCGCTAACTGGTTTGCCATCAGGGCCGATTGCCATAATCAGATTATCATCATATTCCGCGCCTTTTTGTGCTGGACGATATGCTTTATCTGGTGCGAAAATTTCATTCGAAATACTGGCATCGATCATCACATAATGTGCTTTGTCGCCTGAAAGAGATGTGTGCGAAGGCACTAACCAGCGAGCATGTGCATTGGCATAGCTAGATGCTAGGGCAGTGAAAGTAAGTGCGCCGATAAATGCGCTTTTAAGTAAATTGATTTTCATAGTCTTTCCTTATTTAAATTGTTTTAGCAGCTACATTTACTGACTTTTAATGGTGACGAAGCTTTGTGAAAATTCATTGGTGCCATCGATGGTGATCTTGCCGTCTTTATTTAGATCAAGTTCTACACGGGTGTAATCACGGCCACCTTCTTCGCGAACGACTTCTAAATTAAGTAAATACTTGCCTGCAGCTACGGCTTTGCCATCTAGATCTGTGCCATTCCAGTTAATGGTGTAAGTACCTGGGCGCTTTGTTGCACCTGTTACACCATCAAAGTTAGCGTCACTTTTTCCGGCTTTACGCCACCACTGGCGTAAGTCTTTAAACCATTCTGCTTTTTCAACCCATAAGGCAACCGTGGTTACATGCTTACGCTCTGGGGTTTCTAGCCAAACCGCGACATAAGGTCGATGGTAAGGTTGTACGTCTAGATCAGGTAGGGTTAGTTCTATTTCAAGTTCAGCGGCATTCGCATGAGGTTGAAACAAAGCTGCTGTAAATAAAACAACAGCGCTTATTAAGGTATTAAGTTTTAGCATTAAGACACTCCTTTTAGTTGCGGAACCCAGCATAAATAAATGACTGCTGGTGTTGCGACCCCAAGCACTGTTAGCCATATTCCTACTAAGCGTTTTTTTCTATTTTGAAATAAAATAATCATCCCGGTGATAGCAAAAAAAATCATTAACACGGCTGATATATCAATCACCCAGCTCCATGCTTCGCCGCTATGACGGCCTTTATGTAAATCGCCAATTAAGCTTAAAAAGCCGCCAGTTTGATATTCGAGATTCAGTTCGCCACTGATGAAATTAAGTTCTGCGAAGGCAAAACCTGCAGGCAGTGGGTAGTCGAGCATCACAAGTGCATCTTCTTTTTCCCAGTCGATACTTTTTACTTTAGTTAAGCCATATTGGTTGGCTAAGTAAGCTTCTATTTCAGGGTATAAAATGGGTAAGGTTGCTAGGTTTTCTTGGCCCTGCTCAAGTAATGCACTTGGGAGTGATGTGGTTAGTTGCCCATCACTTTTATCGCCTTCTAGCCAATCAACATGATTAAGTACAATCCCACTGACAGCAAATAAAATAAGCAAAAACAGCAATGCTGTTGATAGATAAATATGCAACGCACGACTGGTACTATATAAAGTTCGTTTATTTATTAACGGCATAAATAATTTAGTAGTTAAGCAATATTATCTACATGGTAATGATTTGCATTAGTTATCACAACATTATTTACGAAATTTACATTGGTAGGTATTTTGAAGGGCGAGAGAGTAAATAAATCATAACCGCTATTTCGATGCAGGCTACCAGCAGTAAAACCCACCACGGCGGTGCACAAAGCAGCAATACAATAAAGCCAAGTGACATACCAATACCCGCAAACCACTTCGCCTTTACGGGTACTACTTTGTACTTTTGCCAATGGCGTAAGGTTACGCCATAACGAGGATGATTGAGTAACCAAGCAGCGAGTTTTGGGGACGAGCGAGTAAAGCACGCTAATGCCAAAATGAAAAAAATAGTGGTGGGCATCACAGGTAAAACAATACCTATAATTCCCAGCCCAACCAAGGCTAGTCCTAATAGTTGATAGCCAATACTTTTATAAGTGGCTAAAATTACTTTTAAATTCATGAATAGACTTGTGCCTGATAAAGTTGAAAACGGCTAAATGCTTGGCAAGCAACGTTAAACAATATGCTGCTAGTTTACTCAGCATTGTCAGTTAATTGTACTCGATGACGTTATACTCTGCCACGTTCAGCGCCTCAGCTTGCGATTCAACCTGATGCCGCTGTTCTTTTTATATCCTATTATGAGTTGATGGGAATGTAATTGCTTGCAGTCATTGCTTACAGCGTTATGACGGATGAGTTTATGAGGAGGTAACCTCTTAAGACTAACCCCCCTAATTACAGGCTGACTTTAAAGATTAAAAGTAATAGCCAATATTAATATTAAATCGACGCTCGGTTTCATTACTATCACCGGCAACAGAGCCACCTACAAATGCTTGATTGCGGGCATGAACTAAATCAAAGTAAGTGAACAAGCCGCCAGCCGCGACGGATACCCCGGTAACATTCATCCAAGTATCGGCAGTGTCATCAGACTTGTTATAGATCGCGCTGTAATCATTATAAAATTGCAGGTTGCTTACTGGACCCCATTCAACCGGTACGCTGTAAGCGACATTAAAGCTACTGGTGGTTGCATCGGTCGCAATAGAGTCATAAAACCCATATGCGCCAACCGCGATACGATTAGTGTCATCGATATTGTAGTCATATTCGCCATGCTGTAGCTGAATATTCCAGTTATTGATAACGCTGTTTACATGCAGTGCCCATGCGTTGTAACTTCCTGCGCGGTCTTGGCCGTCATGTAAGCCACCGGCCAAGCCTGATATTCCGACTTCTGTGGTCATGCCTTTGCCGTGTTCAAAGTAATAGGCGTAGCGGCCGGCAAAGGTATTATACTCACCAAGCCCTTTGCTCGGTTCGGCATAAATACCCTCGTCGACGGTGCGACTACCAACAATATCGTACGAATAGCGATGGCTGCGATCTTCAACATAACCATCGACACCACCGAGTTCGTCATTTTTGAAAAAACCTAAATCGAGCTGCCAGTTATCAGCTACTTTACGTTTAAACATCACGCCTAAATCATGATCGTCTTCTAAACCAACGTAGTAGTTTGCACTAAAGAAATAGTTATGGGAGTTATAAGGATCATTACCAAACGGCACTTTTGTGATACCTACTTGCACTTGCCAGTCGTCAGTAAATTGATAGCCTGCCCATGCTGATTTTATTGCGGTCATGTAATCAAAAAAGCGGATCTCTCCGCCGATCAGGACTCCACCAATATCGCCAGAAACATTTAAACGGAAAATATCAAAATCAAAATCGCCACCACGGTTTTTATTGCCGTCATCATATGAGGTGTGACTGTAGTTAGTACGAATTGCACCACCAAATTTAACTCCGGATAGGGCTGTTTCGGTATTATCTTGAGTTTGCTTTGCGATAGTCTTGGTCTGTTCTTCAAGCTGTTGATTAACTTTAGCTTGTTTTGCTTTTTCAGCCGCAAGCTGCTGTTGCAGTTGCTGCATCTGTTGTTGGAGTTGAGAAAGTTGAGCTTGCATAGCATCAATGTCTGAAGCATATGAGGCGCTGCTTGTTGCGCCTAGCATAGTCGCGAAAGCTAACTTTGATAGTTTAAGCATGATAAATCGCTATTCTTGATATAGGTCTGTATAGAATAGACTAATTGTACCTTTAACCCAAGTTAACTAACCATGCGTTCTAGGGTAATCATTTGTTTAATATGATTTTATAAACTATTTATTCGGTGGGTTTGCCTTCAGCGGCGCGGGTCAGCACACCAACTTCTAATAAAGGAGCTGCATCTATACTTTGAGCATCCATCATAGTAGCAATACGCTGCATTGATGATAGTAGCTGGCTTTGTTCCCACTCGTCTAAGGCTGAGAACTTTTCAATAAAGTGTTCTTGTAACGGTTGTGGTGCTGCTTGCAGAATCGTTTGACCATTTGCAGTGAGGTAAAGACTCACTCGACGTTTGTCTAATTGGCTGCGAACACGCGTCACTAAATCGCGGTTTTCTAAGCGATCCAAGATATTAGTTACAGTTGCAGGACTCAGGTTTACATTTTGGGCAATGCGACTGGCTGTAATACCATCAGTTTGTGCTACTTCAGTCATAATTAATAGCTGCGGACCGGTAAGGCCGGAGATTTTATTTAACTGCTTAGAATGGAGGTCGATCGCGCGGATCACTTTACGTAAAGAAACCAATAATTCGTCATATTTTTTCATTTTTATCTCATTCGCAGATGGTTTGCGGTCAAGGCGCTCGCGCAATCAATAAATATTACACATCTAATAAATAGAGTTCAAATAGATAAGGTCGATTTATACTGTATTATTGGCTTTACACAGAACTGTGGCTGTTTTTTATTTGTTTTGAGTTGAAATTAAATTTAGTTCATTTGCATATTATTTAATTAAACGTTTTTGGTGCTGAGCTTACCTATAAGTCATGACAGAGTGAAAAATTGTAAATTTGACATAAAAACTCACTAAATAATATTTACTAATTGGTTGGGGATTGGGTAAGGTGAGATAGGTTTTTCATTTTTATGGGACGTATAATGAAGTTATCTCCATCTGTAAGCATCGAACAAACTGACACTGGTTTAGAATATATCAATGTTGCAAGCGAGCTTTGTAGCGCTAAAATTTTTCTACAAGGTGCACAACTCACTGAATTCACGCCAAGTGGCAAAAAGCCATTAATTTGGGTATCAAGCGAAGAAGATTACCAAGAAGGTAAAAGTATACGTGGTGGCATTCCTATTTGTTGGCCATGGTTTGGTGTCAATCCAAATCCTGAGTGGCCAATTCACGGTGTAGCACGTACGAGCTTATGGCGAGCAGATGAAGTTGCAGAGCAAGACGATGAAATTCGAGTTAGCTTAACCTTGCCAATGGCACAAGTTGATGAAACCTACTGGCCACACAAATCAAAGCTAAAGGTTGAATTTATACTAACTAATCAGCTTGAAGTGCGTTTAACAACCACTAATTTAAGTAACCAAACTATTACTTTCACGCAAGCGCTGCACACTTATTTTCCAACCCCTGCTATTGAAGAAACTCAAGTGGATGGGCTGCAAGGTTCCAAATATATTGAGTTTAGCGAAGGCCCGTTTGATCAAGATGGACTGGTTGGTTTTGCTCGTGAAACAGATATGGTTTATACCCAAGCCGCAGTTATCCAGCGTATTATTACCCCGGATGGAATTATTGAAGTCGGCCGTGAAAACTCCAGCTCTTGTGTGCTGTGGAACCCGTGGATTGATAAGTCTAAGCGTTTATCTAATTTTGCTGATGATGAATACCATACAATGTTGTGCCTTGAAGCGGCAAATGTAATGGATGATAGTGCGATTGTAGCGCCAGGCGAAAGTCATACCTTAGCGACGACCATTCGCTGGGTGTAATATAGGGCCGCAACTTTGCTATAAATCAAAGCCAACGTATCAAATCGTTGGCTTGTTAAGGAAAAAAAGTGTTCGAAAACCACCAACTGGACGTCTTACCCCAACATCAACAAATAGTATATAAGCCACTGGCAGATAAAGCGTTGCTGCACGCTCAGCTTAACTGGCTGCTGTTTTATCTACCATTAACTGCAATATTAGGCGCTGTTTGCTTTTTTAATCAGGAGTTTGCAGCACTGGCACAAACGAGCTTACTGATTGGTTTACCAATTATTTTAGCTTTATCGCTAGCTTATAACGTTGTCAGTATGCGACTTAAAGGAATTGCTATGCGTGAGCATGATATAGCTTATCGCAAAGGCGTTATTTGGCAGCAGGTGACGATTTTACCTTTCTCACGAGTGCAGCACACAGAAATACATCGTGGCCCTTTGGAGCGAAAACTGGGCTTGGCTAGCTTGCGTTTGTATAGTGCTGGCGGAATGAGCGCCGATCTCAACATTAGTGGCTTAAGTCATGATGATTGTAAAAATATCCGTCAGTATATTCAAAAGTACACTGAAGCAAAACAAGTATCTAACAATACCAGCAATCAAGCCGGTGATAGTGTATTAGCTACTGATGAGTCGTTAAATGGATAATTTGAAATGGCAGCGTGTTTCGTCTTGGTCACTGGTTTATTTTATCGTGCATTTTGCTTTCCGATTTGTCAAAGACGGTGTATTTAACTTACTACCTATTATGGTTGTGTTTGTTACGCAAGTTGAAAATAAGTGGTTTTGGGGGCAAGTTGCATTAGCGGTAGCGATTATTAGCTTGTTAATTTATTCATTTTTTTACTATATTAATTTTCGCTTTTGCATTACTGATGAGCATGAAATATTACTTAATAAAGGGGTGTTTAAAAAAGAGCGTTTAACCTTGAACTTTTTGCGAGTGCAGAATGTTAATATTGCCGAACCGTTTTATTTTAAGCCTCTGGGTTTGGTTAACTGTATTTTTGATGCCGCTGGCAGCACTAGCCAAGAGGCTGTATTACCCGGGGTTACATCGCTATATGCAGAGCAAATGCGCGAGCGAGTATTGGCTTATAAAGAAACCCAACAACAAACTGCAGCTAAGCAGCAACCTGAAGATACACATACCAACGAACCACAACAATGTTTGGTGCTGAGCAATAAAGAAGTTGCAAAATTTGGCTTGATGTCGAATATGGCTATTTTGGCATTAGCAGCGCTTGCACCTTTTATGAATGTTGTGCTGGAGTTTTTAGAAAAAGCGGTGATCAATCGCCTAGAATCATTCTATCAGCAAGAAGTGGGCGTGTTGGTTGATGCTGCAGCACTCGCTGTGTTTTCAATACTTGTGCTTGTTGTGTTGGTTGCCGTTTTATTATCGGTATTAATGTCATTAATCCGCTTTTATAATTTTCAGCTTTACTTTCAGGCCGGAAAATTTAAACGCATTGCTGGATTATTAGAGCGTCATCAGTTGTCGGTGAGTCTTGATAAAGTACAATCTCTGCTGATTAAGCAAAACCTAATTGCACGACTACTTAAACGTTATACCGTGCAGTGCTTGCAAGCAACCAGCGGCGGCTTTAGCGCGGGCGCAAAGAGCAAACAAAGCTTAGTGATGCCAGTGCTTTCACTTGAGCAAGTAAAACAAGTTTGTCAGTGGGTACATCCTTGGCTTAATTTAACCAGTGATGATTTTAAAGCACTCAACTTTAAAGGTGTCGAAAAAGCGTTACTGATCAAAAATCTATGCTTTTATGCTTTGTTACCGAGCGCTTTAATTGCATTTATGGGCTATGCAGGACAAGGTTACAGCCCGGTATATGGCCTGCTTTGTGCTGTATTACTAAGTTCCTTGGTGTACTTATCATATCGACGATACGGTTATTATTTTTATCAATATCAAGGGCGATATTACGCAGTGTTTCGCAGTGGCATGATAAGTGTGCATTATCGAGTGTTTGAACTATATAAAGCGCAAAGCACGCGCGCAGTAAGCACTTATTTTATGCGAAAAAGTGGTTTGAAGAGCTTGTCTATACAACTCGCTGCGGGCACAGCGACTATGCCTTATATCAAAGCAGAGCAAGCCGATAAAATTATCGACTTTATTCTCTGCCAAGCTGAATCGGATCAACGAAGTTGGATGTAATTCACCGCTTTCAAGTTCTTAGGATGGTATTTTATTAGGCTATAAAGCGTAATAGCGGTAACTCACGTTTTCTTACATTTTTATGCTCTCTTTTTAGACTAAGTTATGACAATAATGGGTTTAAAATAAGAGATCAGGGAACATGATGAAAAAAACCTTACTCGCTACTTCGTTATTATTAGCCACACATACACAGGCCGCCGTGCAATGGCAAACTATTCATACCGAACACTTTAATGTTCATTACAGTCAAGAAAATGCAGATTGGGCACGCTCTGCGGCCAATGAATTAGAAATCGTCCGCAGCAAAGTGCTTGAGCAACAAAACCGTGCTTTAGATGAGGCGGTTGATGTGGTGGTGTTTGATCCACTCAATGCCGCTAATGGTTTTGCATTACCGGTTTCAAATAAGCCATTGATGGCGCTTTTTACTACACCACCGCAGTCAGATACAGTGATCTCAAATAATAGTGGTTGGCAGCAATTACTGGTACTGCACGAATATATTCATCTAGTGCATTTAGCACAACCTACCCGCAGTAAATGGCGTCAAGAGCTCAGGAATATTTGGGATTTATACGATATAACACACAGCGAGATGCCTCGCTGGGTGGCAGAGGGTTACGCAACATTACTTGAATCGAAAATGACGGGGCGTGGTCGGTTATTTGATAACTACAGCGAGGCGATTTTAATCGAATTTGCTCAGCAAGGTGCATTGCCCCGCTATGATCAGTTGAATAGTACAGATGGTGGCTTTATGGCTGGCTCTATGGCGTATTTAATGGGCGCCCGATTTTTAGCTTGGCTAGAGAAAAACTATTCAGAGCAAACCCTTGATGCTGTTTGGACGCGTATGCAAGGGGTTAAGCAACGCGAATTTGATGACGCATTCGAAGGGGTCTTTGGTGACTCTGCGAGTAAGTTGTATCGACGTTTTATTGCTGAGTATACCTATCAAGCAATGAGTAAAGAAAGAAGTGAACAGTCACTTACTAGTGAGCTTTGGTTGGCGTTAGATCACTATGCTAGTGGTCCTGCTTTATCACCAAATAGCGAGCAACTTGCAGTGGTGGAGCGTGATCAAGACGGCAAGACTCAGTTAAAACTCTACAGTACTGAGGATAACCTCAAAGCTGCAGAAGAGTTTAACCAAGAGCAACAAGAGCTACTCGCTGATGATCCTAAAGATGTTGCTGATAAACCACCCAAGGTGTTTCAACGTAAGCAAAAGCAAGTCTTGAATCAAATCAATCGTGCGGGTATTCAAAACCCACAATGGCTAAATGACGACGTGCTGTATTTTTCAGCCTACAGCAACGTAGATAATATTGATAATCAGCGTATATCAGATATATTTAGCTGGGATAGGCAAACCGGTGAAGTTACCAAACTAACTGATTTAGCTGGCCTGCGGCGCTTTAGTATTGCAGATAATGGGCAAACACTTTATGGAGAACAGGTTAAAGGAGGTTACTCAGAGTTAGTGCGAGTTGATTTACAAACCGGTCAAGCTCAACCATTATTCGAAAAAAGTCTAGCAACGGTTTACGATTATCCTGTAGTTAGCCCCAATCAACAGCAACTCGCCTTTCTTAAAACTGAGTTTAATCATAATTGGCAATTGTATATACAAGATCTTGATGGACAAAAATCATTTGCTGTACCAATGCCTAAGGGATATCAATACTTATCACAACCAAGTTGGAGTGCGGATGGCAAGCAGCTTTATTTTGTTGCAGGATTAGCTCAGGCAACGGATATCTACCGTTATGATTTAACTACACAACGTTTGTTCAAGTTGACTCAAGGTCAACAAGCGGTTGCTAATCCACTCGCATTATCTGACGGGGATTTACTGTATTTTTCAATCAGTAGTGATGGCCCTGATATTATGCAGCTACAGGTAAATAATAACGAAGAAGAAATCACCGATTTTGCAACTAACAGTATTGCGCCTTTGTTGCTTGTGAATGAGCACACCTTGCCAAAAGCTCAAGTATATCAACAACCCATTGGTGAGCAAACGCACTACGATATTTGGCAGCAAAAAGCCACTTTTGCGTTAGGTGAACAATATCATTCAGCCGCCGCGGCATTATTTTCAGCGAGTATTAAAGGCAGCGATTTACTCAAGCAATTAGATTGGCAGCTGGGCTACAGTGTTGATTTACATGACACTGCACTGCAAGGCATTTATGCCCAAGCACGCTACAGTGCGCTTGCAATCAAGTTTGACAGCCAGTTATTTTCTTATGATTTGAATGCTAGCAAGCAATATCAGCATGGCCTGTTGGCTGATCAGTCAGTGCAAGGCGGCTATATTGCTGCCAGCCTGCCGCTGAGTTTTGGAGAGTTTAAAGTACAGCCAGAACTGGCTTATAACTACTCAGAGATAGATGATGCAAATATCAAGCAAGAGCAGAGTTCACAGTGGCTTAGAGTCGGCTTGAAGCAATCTTGGAGCTATGACAGACAAGATTATGCCATTGGCCAAGCGATTGATGCGCATTGGTATAGTGGCGATAGCGACACACAGAATTGGCAGGGCTATGATGTTGCTGCGCAGCTATTTGGTAAAGCGTGGGCGATACCTATGTATGCAAATTATAGTCAGCAATATCGAGATAATATAGACCTCGTATTAGGTGGTTTTAGCTCTTCATTATTATCAAAGAATGTTCGTAGTGATTATGTATTTGCTCCTGAGTTACCGTTTTATAGTGCCGTTGGCAAGCGTTACCAAGGTTATGGTGGCGGTATTAGCTGGTCAGAAGGCATGCCATGGTTGTACTATCAACAGCATCAGATTGACCAACAGGTATACGGGCAAAGTTATGGTGTGAAATGGCAAGGCCCCTTTAGTTTTGGCTTAGGCCCTGCAGGCCTCAATGATGTGAAACTTGATTTTGGCCTAGTCAGAGTCGAAGGCGACAGCTTTGATGATGAGCTTAGAGGCTGGCTCGGGTTTTATTATTCGTTGTAAACGCTTACGCCTTGAGTCTTTTCACTCAAGGCGGTTATTGGTGACTTCTTATAGCGGCAAGCTTTGCCGCATAAATACTACGTTGTTGATGATCTCTTTCGAGATCCATAGCTTGTTTGAGTAATTTATGAGCGTCATTTAAATTACCTTGCTGATAACGGATTTTTGCAAGAGCTACATAGGGATCAGCCAAATAAGGTGCCTTGTTTATTGCTTCATCTATGTGTTTTTTAGCGCTCATTAAGCGCCCACTCAATGCTTCTGTTTCACCAAGAGCAATTAATTCATAAGGATCTTTTTCTTGAGCACCTAACAATGAATTAATTTGTTCAACTAACATTTCATTGCCAATATCTTCTGCGAGTACTTTGTAATTGCTTAGTAAGTTTAAACTTTGTAATTGCTGATCAAGCGCTGTTTGGTAAATTAATTGACTGGTTGTTTTATCGTTAATTCGACGATGTAATATAGCCGCAAGATTGAATAACTCAGCATCATTTGGGGCGTACTGATTAGCCTTAATTAACAAGCTATACACTTGATTATAATCACTTTCTAGTAAAGCATCAGCCGCTAAATTACTATAATATTTGGCAATGAGATCCTCATAACTAGCACTGCCAACATAAAAACTTCCTCGCGAAGGAAAATAGTCAATAAGTACTCCTGGTCGAATAAAAGTAATTTGATCGTCATCTTCAGTGAAAGGGCTATATAACTTAGTACGAAAATGGTTAGCAATAAATACCAGATTGCCTTCTTTGGCGTAAACAGGCTGGCTTGTCATTTCTTGAAAACCAGTTTCCAGATCAATTAAGTTTGCATAGGCTTGGGTTAATATTGCCAGACTTATACAGTTACCATGAGATAACTCGAGGGTTTGCTCTGCTGTGAGGGTATCGCCATGATAGCTAAAATTACTAAAGCTGCGTTCAATGTAGTTATAAAGAATAATATCGTCAGTTAAACCGTCTTGGCGTTGATTCTCGACATAAGATAGAAAGATCTTAGCTTCATCGTTGGGCAGTTGAAAAATAACTTGTTCTGAAGGGACTTGCTGTAACTCAAAGAGAGTGTGATTTAGTAAACTAGTTAGTGTTGGCGCAACCGTACTCTGCTGTTCTGTGCTTTTACAAGCTGTTAATAAACATATTAATAATAAAGAAAAGTAAAGTTTCATAGTTACCTCAGCGTTTAGATAAAGGTACGCTGAGGTAAAAATTTAATCAAGTATTAAATGCTGTCGCTGTTCGCCTTTGCTCGCGATTTCTTTGTGATTGTTTTTTACGGTTACGGCGGCTAAGCCACAAGTAAAAACCAGTGCCTGCAAGCCATACTGGGCTTAGGCCAATCACGCACCATAAGATTTTACTGAGTAAACCGGCAAAATAACCAAAGTGTAATTTTCTAAAGCTATCAATTACTTTCCAACCAATGCCGACTTCGCGAATATCCCAGTTAGCTATATGTTCACCGGTTTTTTTATCATAAGTAATGGTGTTGGCGTATTCGCTTGCCAGTGGATTGTTGCTATCAACTTCACCAAATAGCGTAATGTTTTCGTCAGGCTCCAGTGGCATAACTAAAAAAGTACCATTAAATGTCGGGATTTGTTTTTTGCTATCATCCAGAATGGCTTGAAAGTTAATGGTATCGCTATGTAAGTTTTTGGTGAGTATAAAATGCTGTTCTTCTGCGTGTTCGACTACTTCGTGATACCACACAGCCCAATTAAAGTAGCCGCCAGTGATCGCCAAAATTAAAATAATGGGTGAGCCAAGTACCCCTGTCATTTTATGAATATCGCTTAGTACAATTTGCAGCGTCGCCTTGAAGCGTACTGAAAATAAACGTTGCCAAAATTTACGATAAATTATTAAGCCTGTAACGGCGAGGATAAATAGAAAGATTGCAAAAAAGAACCCAAGGACGGTGCCTGTTTGACCAGGTAGAGTTTTTAAATCGTTTAGCAAAAATGTGTAATGCAGTTCTAAAAACCAATCTGTGAAGTAGTGACTAGTGCTAACTGGCTGCGAGAGTATTTCGCCAGAATATTGATTGATATGAAATTTATACCAAGTGTCGGTACCGCGTTCGATTAAATAAACCCGATCAGCAGTATCATCATTAAATATTTCCCAACTACCTACTACATAGCTAGGAAATTCATGCTCAGCAACCGCTATTAATTTATCAATGGGTTTGCGTTCTGCGTGACTATCAACGACAAAGTGACTATCTGGCATGAGTAAGCCATCAATTTCACTTTTAAACACTAATACGCTGCCAGTTAGACTGATCACAATAAGTGGAATCAAAGCACAAAGCGCAATCCAACTGTGTATTTTAAAAAGTGTTTTTCTCATAAGGCAAAGAGTCGTCAAAATTAATTTGTTGCATGATAACAATTATCAATGTTATTTCAATTCTATGCGATGAGATGTTTGCTTACTAACGGCAAAGTGTCAGTCGAAACATGGAAACTGTAAGGTTAACTTGCCGCAGGAGTAGTGAGTTTATTTTGTACAAATGGTTGCTTGTTTTTATAGGACCTTTACAATGCCGCGCCTTACATAAAGCATATAAAAACAGTGGTTTACACTGACTTATTGTTTTGTTTATAAGTTGCTAACTTATTAATCAATTACTAACGAACGAGGTCTACTTTGGCGCATTACCTGCCTATTTTATCATCATTTATTTTAGTGTTTAGCTTTTTACCATTACTAAATAAAATTCGTAAAAACCGCAGTGTATCGGGGTTGTCATTATTAATGATGACCTTTGGGGTGGCGCAAAGTATTTATTTTATTGCATTTAATCTCTTTTTTGAACGTTACTACATGGTACTACCGTTTGTGGTGACCGGGTGTTTAAGTGGCTTAATCTTGTATTATTTTGCTCGATATAACGCCAAAACTAGAGAGCGAACTCAGTTGGCCGCTATGTTAGGTTTTTCACTATTACCGTTTTTACTGCTAGTAAACCCACAGCTAGAGACTGCTAATGTACTTACTTGGCTTACTTTTGTTGGCTTAATAATGAGTTCGGTGCGAGTCATGCCGCAAACCTATAAAACGCTGCGCAGCGGAGATATAAGCAACTTAAGTGCTCGTTATTTTAGCTTACAGTTTATTGCTGGTGTGTGTGGTTTATTTGCAGAATTAGCGATGGCAGCACCAAGTACTTCGCATCTTTTAACATTTGTGATGATCTTACTGACTAATGCCGCGCAACTTGGTTGTATTCAATATTATAAAATGCGCCCTGCAATAATATAGAATTGTTTGTTTTAAAAACAAGCGATTCCAAAGTTACTGTTTTTATGGCAAATTACCTTATCGAGATAAAAGGGATAAGGTATGAATTGGAATCAACTAGGTTACTTATGTCGATTATTTTCGCCATTAAGTAACCTTACTCCTGCACAGAAAAAGCAACTAAGTAGTGCCGAGCATTTACGGGTTTATAAAGCTGGGCAGCACAGTAGTCAATTAGCTACAAAATTATCAGCACAGCTTATTGATAACCGTTGTGAACACGAGCAGCAAAGACTTGCGTTATGTTATGAACAATTACCAAATGCAATTAGTACTAACGGCTTTAAATACGCGAGCAGATTAAGCTATCTGGTATTTATTTTTACTGCTTTTATTATCATTAGTCTGATTTATCAGGTTTTTGTTATACCTTCCTTTTCAGCTGTATTGAGTGACTATCATGCTCAATTAAATAACTCGCTTAGTGATGTGGCACAATTTTGGTATATATTTGTATCTCTACAAGGAATGCTTCTTTCATTAATTTTGCTCAGTGTTATACGCCTAAGCCAAATAGGCAATCTACTAAAAGCAGAACCATCATCAAGTTGTATCGATTTTATTATCCCCAAAAAAATTCGCCAGCAACACAGCGAGCTAATTGTAATACTTGAATTTCCTGTAAACGGGGCAAGTGAAAGTATTAGTTTCCCCGAGGTTGAGCATTTACAAAGTTGTCAGTTACATGGCTTAGATATTAGTAAAGAATTTGTGCTTTTAATAAAGCAAAAGCTGGCGGTGTTTAATCAAGATGCTAAAAGGTATTTGAATAAACTCATTACTATTTTCACGATTACTTTAGTTATTGCGATTGCATTATTTTTGAAAGAGGCTTATCGGCCTATCTTCGCATTGGGAGAGATCATATGAAAAATAAAGGATTTACCCTAATTGAGCTAATGGTTGTGATTGCTATCATAGGCATTCTAGCTTCTGTGGCATTGCCACAATACAGTAAATATATACAGCGCAGTGAGCTTGTAGACCCCTTAGCAATGGCTGCCGTTATACGAGAAGATGTAACGACTTTTTATTTAGAGCAAGGACGATTTCCATCAAACAATGAGGAAGCCGGTATACCTGCGAGTAAGTTTTTAATTGGCAATCGAGTAACTGGTATTGTCGTTGATGTTGGGGCTATTCATATTAGCCTTGGTAATAAAGCGTCAGTGCCTTTGCAGGGGACGATATTAACATTTCGGCCAGCTGTGGTCACGGGTAGTCCGGGTAGCCCTATAGCTTGGTTATGTGGCTACGATCAGCCAGTCGCAGGTATGCAAGCAATGGGTGAAAATAAAACCACCGTACCCAAAGATATTTTGCCGTCATCGTGTAAAGAACTTAAATATTAAAATATTATAGGTAAATGAATGCAACTGACTATCCATCAAGTAGACGCTTTTACTAACGAATTATTTAAAGGCAACTATGCAGCGGTTATTGATTTAGATAATTGGCTTGATAATGAGCTGATGCTAAACATTGGCGCAGAAAATAACGTATCCGAAACCGCGTTTACTTGTCGTCAAGCTGATGGCAGCTACGCTATCCGTTGGTTTTCACCATTAATGGAAATAGACTTTTGCGGACATGCTACACTCGCTGCGGCATTTGTGTTGTGCGAACAGCACAATATATCGCAAATTCGTTTTCAAGCTGCTGCAGTCGGTGAGTTAGTTATTAATAAAAATAGCGATGGCAGCTTTGCCATGACTTTTCCAAAACAAACTCCTTTTGTTACAACAGAAATACCCTCTGAGCTATTTGCTGGCTTGTCTATACAACCCGTTAAGGTGTTGAAAAACCAACAAGCTTACTTTGCTATTTATGATAGTGAGCAAGATGTGCTAGATCTTAAAACAGACTCTGCGCTGCTTAAAACATTGTTTCCGCTAGATGTAGTTGCAACCGCACCAAGCGCAAAATACGACTTTATTTCACGTTATTTTTGGCCTGCTAATGGCGGTGATGAAGATTACGTTACCGGCTCAATTCATACCGGTCTTGCGCCTTATTGGGCTAAAGAGTTAGGTAAAACCTCGTTAAGTGCTTATCAAGCTTCTAGCCGTGGCGGACATCTGCATTGTGAAGTTGCTGCGCACACAATTACTGTAACTGGCCATGCTGTGCGCTATATGCAGGGCACCATATATTTATAATGACTATTTAATTGCTACCTTGCGGTAGTTTAATGGTGATTTGCGCGCCATGCGCTGTGTTAGCTAACTGCAGGGGCACTAATTAGGCGCTCATAGCGTGATGCATATTGACCATACACAGGCGTCATAATATCAATATCACCTTGTTGGACGGTCACCACATTGAGCGTACTCGCATTTAGCTGCGGCACAGCAGGTTGCACCGCAAAATAGCTGATGCTTGCTAGCAGTATGAGTGCGGCAACAATGAGGGCTATTTTAACTTTGTTTAGTTTTGTGGTTTTCTCAATATTAATATTCATAATCTACAAATCTACAAATCTACGAGGTTGATAGTGTAGTTAATGAAAGTTTGATGCCAGAAATAAATAATGTTTATTTTCAGTTGGTTAAATTTTTATATGGTGATTCTAAAGTGATAGCTGTTCGATATTGAACACGCAGGTGTTCGGTTTTGAAAATAACAGCAGCCGCAGGAGATAGATTTATTATCCGAAGCTCAGGTTATTTAAATAAGGACTTTGAATCTTTTTGATACGGTTTTGTAACAGTTCCTTACAAATGTCACGTTAATGTTTCATTCAGCTCTGTTATTATGGCTTTAGTAAAATATTTAGGGGACTGATTATGCGAACAACGATATTGAAATGGACACTTCCATTTGTCGCGCTTGGCTTAGGAATTGTTGGCTTTGTGGGAATTAATGCGATTGCCCAAGAGCCAGAAAAAAAAGAAATAGTCGACACTCGGCCGGTTGTAAAAGTTGAGCCTGTAGCTGCCAACGATCATCAAGTGATTATTAATAGCTATGGCGAAGTTAAGCCACTTGAAAGCACGCGTTTATCAGCGCAGGTGTCGGGTGAGGTTGTTAGTTGGCATCCTCACTTTGTTGCTGGTGGTATTGTTGCTCGTGGCGAAACCTTATTTACTATTGAGAAAGATAACTATGAAGCGGCGCTATTACAAGCCCAAGCTGAACTTGCTCAAGCAAAATCACAGTTAATCGAAGAGCAAGCACAAGCACAAGTTGCGGCGGATGAAGTAAAGCGCTTTCCTGGTAAAGAGCGTACTGCATTGTTTTTACGTGAGCCACAAGTGCTTAGCGCGCAAGCATCGGTTAAGTCAGCGCAAGCACGATTAAAGCGTGCGCAACGTGATTTAGATAATTGCGAAGTAACAGCTCCTTATGATGCACTGGTTGTAAGTCGCGATATTGGTGTAGGCCAGTATATAAATATGGGCACACAAATCGGTGAGTTAAATAATATTGAAACAGCCGAAGTGATTATTCCGATCGCTGGCTTTGACAGTGTGTTTTTACCTGAGCGAGTTAAAGGAATTACTGCAACGGTAATAAAAACCGGTTTACATGGGTTTACGCGTCAAGCTGTGGTTGATCGTGATTTAGGTATTGTTGATAGTGCTACTCGTATGAGTAGCTTAGTTGTTCGTATAGATGACCCGTATGGGTTAGTTAATAAACAGCAGGCAATTAAATATGGCAGTTATGTACAAGTCAATTTTGCTGGCACTATGCTTAATAATATCTATCGCTTACCGCAAGAACTGGTGAATAACCAAATGGTATGGATTGTTAATGATGAGCAGCAACTTGAGCCACGTAAAGTGAAAGTGATCCGCGAAGAGGGCGAGTTCTTTTATATTAGTGATGGCTTAGAGGCTGATGATCAATTAGTTATTACCTTACCTGAGTATCCGCAAAAAGGCATGGCAGTGAAAATCGCTGGTGTGCAGGATGTTAAAAAAGTTGATGCACTCGATAGTGCAACCACTGAAAAACTATAAAGGGTAGACTGCGTTATGAGTAACACTGAACTACCAAATACACCAGACTCAACGGTTGAAAAGCAGACCGGTATTATTGCCTACTTTGCTAATAACTCTGTAGCGGCTAATTTAATGATGGTTTTCATTATAGTAATGGGGATCATTAGTTTTTTAACTATCCAACGACAAATGTTCCCGAACATTGAAATTAATTACATTACAATTAATGCGAATTACCCTGGCGCTTCACCGCAAGAGATGGAAGAAAGTATCCTCGTTAAGATTGAAGAATCTTTAAAAGATATTACCGAAATTAAAAAAGGTGTATATCGCGCATTTCGTAATGGCGGCAGCGCCCAGTTAGAAATCAATACTGATGCAGAGCTCACCGATGTACTGGATAAAATTAAGTTGCGGGTTGATGGTATCGCTACTTTCCCCGCAGGCATGGAGCCGGTCACCATAAGTCAAATAGAGTTTCGCCAAGATGTAATAGGCATGACATTAGTTGCCGACCTACCACTGAATGAGCTCAAACCGATAGCTAACCGCATTGAAGATGAGCTATTACAGCTATCAAATGTATCACTGGTGGTCAATGATGTACCACTGGATGAAATTGCCATTGAGATTGAACCAGACACACTACGTCGTTACAACTTAACCTTAAGCGAAGTCGCTGATGCTGTTCGTCGTTATTCAGCCAACTTTTCAGCAGGACAATTAAAAACCGATGCTGGGGTTATTTCTGTTCGAGTTGAAAACCAACTGTATTCAGGTGAGGAGTTTCGCCAAATACCAGTAAAAATTGGTGATAACGGCGCTAAAGTTTTACTGCAAGATATTGCAATTATTAAGGACCAATTCACCGAAGGCGAACGTTACTTTAAGTTCAATGGTGAAAATGCCGTTTATTTATCAGTAAAAGCGACGGAAGAGCAAAGTATTATTCCTGTTGCGGATTCAGTTAAAGCGTTTATTGATCAAAAAAATAAAGACTTACCGCCGGGTGTCCGCTTAGAGCCATTAATGGATATGACCTATTACTTAAATGCTCGCTTAGATATGATGGTAAATAACCTGATCCAAGGTGCAATTTTAGTCGCTATTATGCTTTCTTTGTTCTTGCGCTTTAAGCTTGCGCTATGGGTAATGATTGGCTTGCCGGTATGTTTTTTAGGCGCCATGATGATGATGCCGTTGTTTGGTGTAACCATTAATATCTTGTCATTATTTGCCTTTATTATGGTGCTAGGGATTGTGGTGGATGACGCCATTGTCATCGGAGAAAGTGCCTACACCGAAATAGAGAAAAAAGGCGGTGGAGTTGTTAATGTCGTTAATGGCGCTAAAAAAGTCGCAACTCCTGCAACCTTTGGGGTGTTAACCACAGTTGCGGTATTTGCGCCATTTACGTTATCGACAGGCCCTGAAAGTGCATTCTTTTTTGGGATCGCAGTCGTGGTTATGTTGTGTTTAATATTCAGCTTAATAGAATCAAAGCTTATTCTACCTGCACATATTGCCCATACTAACTTCCCGCCAATTAAGCCAGATAGCTGGCGAGCACGTTTTAATAAACGCTTTTTTGGTTTTGTAAATGGACCATATCGACGTTTTATAGTGTGTTGTGTAGAGTGGCGTTGGGCGGTACTGTTCTCGTTTATTTCATTACTGATCGTCACTTTTGCCTTGATTGCATCAAACAATGTGCGTACTGGTTTTATGCCGAAGATCCCGCATGACTATCCGCAGATCAACTTAGAGATGAATGATAATGTCTCTGATATACAAACCATTGAAGCAATTCGTGAAATCGAAGCTATGGTGATTGCCGTTGATAAAGAGACAGAGCGGGAATATGGTCAAAAACTAATTAGAGATGTACTCGTGTTTAACCAAGGTCGTACTGAAGCGCAAATACTTGCACCATTAGTTGAAGAGGATTTACGTCCTTATAACGCGTTTGAACTTTCTCGTCGTTGGCGTGAAGCGATGCCAACCATTGCTGGTGTTAAGTCGCTTATTATTTATGACGATGTGAATGCTCAAGGTGGTGGTGATGGTGAGTTTGGTTACTTATTATATGGCTCAGATATCGACACTTTAAATGATGCTGGGCGTCGTTTTATTCAATTATTGCAACAACAAGACGGTTTGTTTGATATTAGCTCGACTATTGACCCTGCCAGCAAAGAAGTGCAAATGAGTTTAAAACCTGTGGCTTATGACCTCGGTTTAGACTTAGCCTCAATAGCAAACCAAGTTGGTGCAAGTTTTTACGGTGGTGAAGCACAGCGTGTTATTCGCCGTGGTGAAGAAGTGCGGGTGATGGTACGTTATCCAAAACTAACCCGCGAAGCGTTTTCATCGCTCAAGCATGCAGTTATCACCACACCGCAAGGTAAAGAAGTGTTACTTGGTGATGTGGTCGAGCTGACTGAAAAACCGGGCATTAGCTATATTCGCCGTGAAGGTGGTTATCGTACTGTGTATGTTTATGGCAATATCGATGAAGAAGTGATCGAGCCAAATGAAGTAATTACACAAGTAAAAGACAAGCTATTACCTCAACTAAAAGAAGAGTTCCCAAGCGTTAAATCAGAGCTTGGCGGTGCTATTGAAGAGCAGCAATCACAAGCAAATCAGCAAAAAATGTTCTTTTTTGGTGGCATGATTTTAGTATATATCTTGTTGGCTGTACCTTTGAAAAGCTATGCGCAACCTTTGATTGTAATGTCGGTGATCCCGTTTAGTTTGACGGGGGCTGTATGGGGGCATTATTGGTTTGGCTTAGATCTAACCTTAATGTCGGGCTTTGGTATCATTGCCGCAGCGGGTGTAGTTATTAATGATTCGCTGGTTATGACCGACTTTGTTAACCAAGCTCGCCGTGAAGGTATCGCTATCAAAGATGCGGTGATAGAGGCCGGTTGTGCTCGTTTTAGACCTATATTGCTGACATCTATTACTACATTTGCGGGCGTATTGCCGATTATGTTTGAAACCAGCTTACAGGCTAAATTTGTAATACCTATGGCTGTAGCGCTTGGATTTGCAGTAATGTTTGCAACCTTAATCACGTTAATATTAGTGCCGTGTTTGTACATCATAATGAGTGATGTAGGTAAGGTGTTTAAAGCTTTATTTAATGAAATTATGCTCTTATTTAAAAGTAAACAAGGGCCGCAGTTAGATCGTTAGTTTCAATTTGTTACTACGAACTTTAAAAGCCAATACGTAATGTATTGGCTTTTTTATTTTTATATACCTAAGTATTGCTTTTTATTGGCGGTTACATTCTTTAGTTTGATCTTTGAGCTATGTCACATTATACTCACGCTGTTTTGGCAAACTAATCGAAAGGTTAGGACGCAAAGTTTCCGGTCTAAGGTTTTAGTGTGCTAAAACTAAGATAGCGGGGCCGTTGCACAGGGTAATATTAGCCTCACTGTGTGTCATCAGCCCTACAATATAGTTAAAAAGTATTTCTTTTATCCAATAAATACTGGATAGTACCTATTAGATGTTCTTAAGGTGTTGCTTTGTTTATGCATACGTCATTGGCCTGTGGAAATTGGATGCCAATAGGTTGTCTAAATCATCATACCCAATTATTTGTGGGTGATATGGTGACAGTGACTTTTTATGACACGCAAGGAGAGCTAGTCGATTTATCATTTCAATATGAAATTATCACCGAAGAACAAGGTGAGCCACATAATTGGCCGCGTTTTGTCGCGGAATATATTAATACCCATATACCACTAGTTGAAGCAGGAAGAATGACTGAGCAAGGTTTAGTGGTAGCTTATCGTTCAAACCAGATTTATGCACTTGAAGGCTGCGGGATTACTCGTGCGGAATTAACTTTTCAATGTATTGCTAAATGTGATGATTACCAAGCCGTTAAGCCTGCATATGACTATATCTACCCTGAAAAATGCAGTGTTTATAATGCGGGTGTAAAAGTGTTACAGCCAAAAACAGGCTTAATTTATAAATGCAAACCTTGGCCTTTCAGCCAGTTTTGCAATGTGAAAGAAGAAAATAATCCACTTTATGAGCCCGGTGTGGGACAAAGTTGGGATTTAGCCTGGCAGCAAGTTTCCCCTTAATGCTATTTAGCATTTTTCGGCCCACTCATTGAGTGGGCTTTTTTATGCACTTTTGAAAATTATGTTAAACTCCAGCCATCGAAATTTTTTATTGGTTTTTCTGTGGCTCTATCAAACTTATCGTTGTCTTCACTTCCTAATGCTCCTGTTGCACGTAAACAGCCGCACACGTTAACAACACACCAAAAAATACGCATTGATGATTATTATTGGATGCGTGATGACGAACGTACAGAGCCAGCGATGCTGGCACATTTAGCCGCTGAAAATGACTATTGTGAACAGCAATTAGCACCTATTCAGTCTTTTCAGAAGCAACTGTTCGAAGAACTAAAAGGGCGTATTGTTAAAGACGATAATACTTTTCCCGTTAAAGATGGCCAGTATTGGTATCACTCTGAAGTACGTGGCGATGATGAATATTCTCGCCATTACCGTAGTCGTCAGATGGATGCCGCAGATAAGCAGCTACTGTTAGATGTAAATATACTTGCAGAAGGTTTTGAATTTTATGAATTAGGCGAGGTGGCAATTAGTCCTAATGAACAATTGTTGGCTTACTCTGAAGATACCGATGGCCGTCGTATCTATACCG
Source organism: Pseudoalteromonas sp. SG43-6 (assembly GCF_014164365.1). Classification (NCBI taxonomy): domain Bacteria; kingdom Pseudomonadati; phylum Pseudomonadota; class Gammaproteobacteria; order Alteromonadales; family Pseudoalteromonadaceae; genus Pseudoalteromonas; species Pseudoalteromonas sp. SG43-6. Next base: position 140,825 of record NZ_JACJEZ010000001.1, on the reverse strand, counting down.
TAAAGTTTAAAGTTATTGATAACGATGATTTACTTGAAGATGTATTAGAAAACACCGAAGGGCAAATCGTTTGGGCAAACGACAATAAAACGGTTTTTTACGTAAAGAAAGACCTTAAAACGTTATTAGGTTATCAAGTTTATCGCCATGTATTAGGTACTAAGCAAGCGCACGATGTATTGGTATATGAAGAGCAAGATCGAAGCTTTTTTATGGGGCTTGGTAAAAGCCGTGATGAGGGGCTGATCATTATTGATTTAGCCACTACAGAAACGAACGATACTTGGGTGCTAGATGCTGATCAGCCGCAAGGAGTGTTTACTCAGTTACTGCCACGCGAAGAAGGGCATGAGTTTGATGTTGATAAACTCGGCGATACGTTTTATATCGTGACCAATTGGCAAGCTAAAAACTTTCGTTTAATGACGGCTAATACAAGTACCATTGCAGATAAAACACAGTGGCTTGAGCATACCCCTCATCGTGATAGCGTTTTATTAGAAGGCGTAGAGCTGTTTGACGATTTCTTGGTGCTTACTGAGCGCGAGCAAGGACAAACACGCTTTGTGGTCATTAATAAGCAACAGCAGCGTATGACCTTAGAATTTGATGATCCTTGTTATTATGCTGCCATTGCAATGAATCCTGAGCATGATACGTACGTAGCTCGTATTTATTACTCAAGCCTCACCACGCCAGGTTCATTATTTGAAGTAGACTTAAATAATGGTGATAAAACTTTATTAAAACAACAGCAAGTATTAGGCAGTTTTGATCCGCAAAACTATGCCTCTGAAAGATTAATGGTAACAGCGCGTGATGGTATTAAAGTGCCCGTGTCGCTGGTTTATCGTAAAGATAGTTTTGCTAAAAATGGCACTAATCCACTGTTTCAATATGGTTATGGGGCGTATGGCATAACCATTGATCCGAGCTTTTCGAGTACCTCATTAAGCTTACTCGATCGTGGTTTTGTGTATGCTATAGCACATGTTCGTGGTAGTGAGATGTTGGGCCGTGATTGGTACGAGCAAGGCAAAAAACAGCATAAGCAAAATAGCTTTAACGACTTTATTGATGTAACCAAAGTATTGGTTGAGCAAGGTTATGGTGCGCAAGATAAAGTGTTTGCTTCAGGCGGTAGTGCCGGTGGCTTACTAATGGGAGCGGTTGTTAACCAAGCGCCAGCGCTTTATTTAGGAATTGGCTGCCATGTGCCATTTTTAGATGTGCTAACCACCATGCTGGATGAGTCAATACCTCTAACTACCAATGAATACGATGAATGGGGTAATCCAAATGACCCTGCCTATTATGATGTGATTGCTCAGTATTCACCGTATGACAATATTACCGCACAGGCATACCCACATATTTTAGTGACTACCGGTTTGCATGATTCACAAGTGCAATATTGGGAGCCGATGAAGTGGGTGGCTAAAATGCGTGAATATAAAACTGACGATAATATTTTGGTGTTTAAAACCGATATGGATGCCGGTCACGGCGGAGCATCAGGGCGTTTTAAAAGCTTGGAAGAAAAAGCATTAGAGATGGCTTTCTTTATCAGTTTGGCTGATTAAGTGTGATTTTCTATTCAATTGAGTTTCACTATGTTTGGAGGTACTTATATGTTTAATGTACATGGGCGCTGGGAATACTCAATTGAATCACCAACAATATATATCAAAGTGATTGGATGTTTTAATCGAGAAGGTATACAGGCTTTTACCAAGGATGTATTTGCTGATTTAGCAAAGTTGCCGCCTCAATCCATTGAATATGCGGTGATTAACTTAGCTTAGTTTGAATTAGCGATCGCAGATAGCTTGGCGGTTGCAACTGAATACTTTCATGGTGTTAAAGCGCGCGGTTATAAACGTGTTGTTTATATTCAAGCAAGTGCTGTAGCCAAAAGTTTGCTGGAACATATCTGGCGGGGTAGCGATATGGATATACAATTTTACGATGATATTCCAGGTTACTTAGCTAAGCACCCGGAACATCTATATATTAAAACCTGGTTATGATTAATTTAAATAAGCTTTAAGCATCCACACTAGCTTCTCTTGCTCAGTTATATAATCACTCATCAATGAAGCCGTACCTTCATCTTGTGCATCACTTGCTTGCTCTAAAATATCGCGCTGCATTTTAATTAGCGTGCTGTAACCAGCGAGTAAGTTTTCGACTGCAGCGACACCATCACTGATATTTTTTGCTTCTTTAATTTTGCTGATCTCTAAGTAATCAGAAAATGCATGCAGTGGTGCGCCATCAAGCGTTAAAATACGCTCAGCGACTTCATCTACTTTTAAAAGTAATAGGTTATAAATTTCTTCAAACTTGACGTGTAGTTCAAAAAAGTTGCGACCTTTAATATTCCAATGAAAACCGCGGGCATTCATATATTGAATTTGATAACTACTTAGCAGGGTATTGAGTGACTTGACGATATCTTCACTTTTCGCGCTGTTAAGACCAATTGCGTTTACCTGTGACATAACTTCTCCTTAATAAACTGATAAGATGTTTTCTAAACACTGAAGCAAGTATCAGCCATTTTTAGTAATCTGTAAAATGGTTAAAATCGATAACCTTAATAGATTTTACCTATTAACCAACCTGCTGTAGTAATTAATTTGTTCGTACAATAGAGATGGGCTCCAATCTTTAAAAAACCACCCTAAAAATCAAAATAACCGCAAATCGCTTAATAAAAGCACAATAAGATGATCTAAAACAAGCTTTTATAGCAAGCTATTACATGGCGAGTGGTTATTTGATTTAGGTCAAAATTAACGTTTTTAGTCGGCGCATAATCAACACAGATAAATTTGATGGAGAGATAACATGCAGGCTAAAACACAAAAAGAAAGTAAAATGGAATTAGTTGTTATTGGTATAGCGTTGATTGCATTTGTAGTTGGCTTAGTCGGCCATTTAGCAGGAGCAAGCTTTGCTAACTTTGATACCTTTGGTTATATCGCAGCGCCAACACCACTGATCTTAGCAATCATCGCATTTGTTGCCTATAAAGTGGCTGCTAGTGCAGAAGATTAAACCAGCAACTCAACAATATAATTCATCACTTGGCGTGAGTAGATCATACTGGTGTGACTTAAATGAAACACTTTATGTTCTGCCATGCCTTTGAGTTTGGTTTCATCAATTAATACCGTACCATCTGATTGACTACCTTTGGCAATTAGCGGCATGAGGCCGATCGGTAAATCGCCAGCAATACTATAAAGCTTGGCATTAAATGGCCAATCACCATTTTCGGTCAGTAAAAACTCCACACTGTTTTTTAAAAATACATCAAAGCCTTTTTGCTGCATTCTGCGGGCTATATGGCTGCCTTTATGCGGTGTGCCTAAAGTAATAACTTTTGTTACGTTTTGGCTTTGCTCTGAATTTGCAGCAAGGTATGCGCGCGCCACCAGTCCGCCCATTGAATGACAAACAAGGGCCGTATTTTTATCATTAATAAAATTATCAATCTGTTTAAAAATAGCGGCGCGATCGGGAGACAATGTATTGTAAGAGAGGTTGAGAATATCCAACCCAGACTTTTCGAGCTGAGAGCATAAAGGGCGCATTACAAAGCCAGACATATACAATCCGTGTAATACCACAACGCGTTTAACAGTCATACACCCTCTTAATCTATTGAACCTACAATTACATTAATTGTACTGGTTTTATTTCAATGTTAACTGAATCAGAGCTCACCCATACATCACCATCTTGAATGGTAATAGTCAGCGATATATTGCGATCAACCAGCGCTGCCAGCGCTTGAGTTGTAGCAAAATCTAAACTAAAAATACTTAAATTTTTAAACTCATACAATTTAGGTTGATGCTTTTGCCACCAAATTGCTTGGTTGTTTTCACCATAAGTGTATAGCACCACTTTTTTAGCTTTATTACAGGCTTTTTTAACACGCTTTTCATCAGGTAAACCAAGCTCAACCCACAGCTCGATCTCATCGCTATAGCTTTTATGCCACAGCTCTGGTTCATCATCAGCCGATAAACCCTTAGTAAATTCTAAACCATCACAGGCATTAAGTGCATAGGCAAGCAAGCGGATCATCAAGCGTTGCTCGGTTTCTGAAGGGTGTTGTGCCAAGGTTAAATTAAAGTCTTGGTATACGTTGCGGTCCATATCGCTTAGCGATAACTGCGCTTTAATAATCGTCGATTTAAGAGCCATAACAGTTTATTTAAAAAAATTTGCGTCAGTATAGCGCAATTAAGGGCTGAGCCAGTTAAAATAGCCCGAAATTATCTGTAGGAGTTAAAAATGGCTATCCAGTGGTTCCCTGGGCATATGAATAAAGCCCGTAATGAAATTAAAGAAATAATGCCACAAATGGATGTGATCATTGAAGTGCTTGATGCGCGCATTCCTTACAGTAGTGAAAACCCGATGGTGGCGACGTTGCGTGAAGGTAAGCCGGTCATCAAAATTCTAAATAAAGCTGATTTAGCCGATCCTAAAATGACGCAAACGTGGAAGGATTACTTTGAGCAAGAAAATGGCGTAAAAGCGATTGCGTTTGGTAATGATAAAGCGGCTGAAGTTCATCGTATTAATGAACTGTGTAAAAAATTAGTACCACACAAAGTCGGTGCTGATAAGCAAATTAAAGCCATGATCATGGGTATTCCTAACGTGGGTAAATCTACGTTAATTAATGTGTTAGCGGGTCGTATTGTTGCGAAAACAGGCAACGAACCGGCGGTTACTAAAGCGCAGCAACGTATTAAGCTAGAAGACGGCATCATGCTTTACGACACACCGGGTATGTTGTGGCCAAAAGTTGAAAATGAAAACTCAGGCTACCGTTTAGGTGCTACAGGTGCGATACGTGATACCGCACTTGAATATGAAGAAGTCGCTAGTTACACCGCTGAATATCTATTGCGGGCGTATCCTGAACTTTTAAAAGCGCGTTATAAAATTGATGAATTACCTGAAAATGATTGGGAATTTGTTGAAATGGCGGGTAAAAAGCGTGGTTGTATTCGTGGTGGTAACCAAATTGATACTTATAAAATGTCAGAAATTCTAATTAATGAACTACGCGATGGCATAATTGGTCGTATCACTATGGAAACTCCAGCTATGCGTGAAGAAGAAGAAGTGATGGTTGCAGGGCTTCGTGCTGCGGCTGAGGCTAAAAAAGCAGCTAAAGAAGAAGAGAAAAAACAACGTCGAGCACGAGCACGTAAAAACCGCCGGTAATTGTTTTTCCACTGGTTAGCTCACTAAATTACAGACATAAAAAAAGCCCGTAAGGGCTTTTTTAGTTTCATATCTACCGTCACCGATATGAGCAATGTAGCAAGTAAAATAGTAGGGCGGTTACCTGTCACCAACATCAAGGGGCGTTGCGGTTAGTAACAGGTAACCTTAGCTGTTTACGTGCGCCACACGTGTTTCAGGGTCGAGAAACAAATCAGTTTATTCCGTACAAGTCGTTGTGCTTTGCGTCTTGTTGATATTGATTATCAGTTAGATCTTATGATCTGTCAACACCCATTTGCAAATAATTCTCATTTATTTTATTTGCTGATAAAAACAACAAATAAAGCACTTTGTTGGCATTAATATTACACAGCCCGATTTCTTGCTGATATTAGATTATTTTGCATTGCTAATGCTTATGGCGTCTTATTACTTGCAATGCGGTTATTTATTTGTTCTACCAATTCTTTATCTTTGCTTCCTTTGCTATTAACTATAAGTAAAAAGTGCTCGCCTTGTTTGTCGATAACTTTAATCACTGTATTATCAAGTTGTGTTCTGCCATAAGTGACTTCGACGCTAGTAACATCCTTAAAGTGTTTTAAGTTTGATTCAAGTTGGCCTTGTTCATTTTGCCAATAGCTAAAAATGTAGTTGTCGCTTATACCATTGCCGTCGTTACGAAAATCTACCCACGCATCGCTGTAAAAATATAAAACATCTTCATCAATAGGTACTAATTGATGGCGTTTTAAGAATTGCATTTGAAATGACCACAATTTATCGCCTTTTACGATAGCGGTACTCGGTAATAAATAGACTTCTTCCAGTAAGCTTAAAAATAAAATAGGTACCCAGATTATGGCGATAACTATATTTCTTACTCGCCATTTAGAATTGTATGCAAGTGCGTCAGATGATTGGTTTAGGTGTTGAATGTAATTAACTAATGGCAGCCATAAAAATGGCAGGATACAAATAGCTATAGTAGTTGCTTCGTCAATACGGGTCATGAGACTTGCCAAAATAACCAGTAACCACGCAATAATTGCCAAGACGTTTGGCATGATTTTATTTTTATTGTGCTGCGTTTGGCTGTGTGCAACTAGCTCTAAATATAAAGAGTAATAAAAAAATATCGCGAAAATCCCGCGAGCAATCGGCATGATATGACTATTTTGCTGTATTTTAATTGCTTTCCAGTTGCGATAACTCCAGTAGTTAATAAAAAGTCCTAAAGTAAAAATACTATAAAGAATAAACTTTGCATTAGTAACTGGGTAAAACTGCGCATCACTAAATGTTGGGCGCTTTGCTGACTCGATACGCCATGCCACAATAAAAAATATCAGTGCGAGCAGGTAAGCAAGTAATACTACAATGATCCAATTATCGTTTAAATCAAAACTGCTAGTGGTATCTGCAGTTACATATTTAACAATGCCAAACTGCGCATTGTCGATTAGCTTGTCTCGTTCGCTCAGGTACAGTTTAATCTGATCAGCTGGAATATGATCTTGTTTGGCGCTAAATGAAAAATCGAGTGTTAATATATTGTCCGTAAAGTGGATATTCTTTTTGAAATTAAAGAACGCATTATCAATTTCACTTTGCTTATTATCAAAGTGCCAATTTGGTTCTTCAAATTTTATTTTAATAGTTGTTTCAATATTATTTGGGTACTTAAAATACAGCGGCGTTGTGCGATTAATTTGATCGGGTTCGTAAACGCTATTTTGTATCTCTGAGGCATAAAAGTCAGCTCTGAGTCCTTCGTCGTCAGGTTGCCAAAAATCATTAATAAGGTAAAACTCGTCACTTAACAGCTCGCCGTTATTTGTATTCTCAGTTACCGTCATCGGCTTATCAATGGTTATGCCTTGAAAATAGCCTTGGTAATATTCTAGGTAATCTTTCGCTATTTTATCGAGTCCATTGCGGGCTAATGAACTGCGTCTATTTACAGCATCAAACTGGCTATATATGTAACTAGTTTGAAATGTTGTTGGCTGTTCAGGTTTAAGAGCTATGGTGTAGTTATCATGCGTTTTAATTGTAATACCATCGACAGGGGGACTCATTTTTGTAAGCTGTTGCTCAAAAGGTTTAACAATCAATGCATAACCATAATTTGGTTGTGCTAAATGCGCTAAAGTTCCGGTTTGATAGTTTATTGTTGGATCTAGCCAATAACGTTGACCTGCATGCTCAAGCGTGACAATGACATGATCAAATATTTGTGCTGAGGCTGGTAGTTCAATTAACCGTTTACCTTCGTCAGTGTTCACTAATGCAGGATAGGCTTTGATCCCCATTGCTTTAAGTAATGAAATTAGCAGTACGGTTTTGTCTTTACAATCACCATAACGAAGTGCCAGAGTTTCAGATGCCGACGTTGGTTGGTGGGAGTTAGTACCCATCTCCAAGCCTAAATAACGAACCTCGTCTTGACTGAATTTTAATGCAGCGGCGATACGATCGGAGGCTTGTGGATTATGCATGGCTATTTCATCGGCAATGAGTGTTACAGGATCTGTTACTTCTATTGCGGATTGATATAAAGGGGCTGCCCAGTTAGCAACTTCCTGCCATGATTTTAATTCAGAGAAAAAAACCTGTTTATACGGGTTATACCAATATGGTGTTTGGCTTGAAGATGTGATTGTTGCTTGATTGTGTAAGCTGATTTGATAGTCATGACCAACAGCGAGCGGGGTGTCTTTTATGTCAACCTCGCCGTTAATTGTATTGATATAAAGTGGTGTGGGTTTTTGCCATAACACACGCATAAATTGTTGCGCCACCGGTACCGACCAGTTTAATGTGCGAGACGCGCTAAAATGTTGGTAAATAGGGTTGCGGCCAGTAATCGTAAAGCTGTAATCGAGCTGGTCGTTAATGCGCATATCATCAACAATAATATTTAAACTTAGGCTGCCGTTGTAAATTCCATTGGCTAATTCGGTTTCTCGTTGTAAGACCTTAAATTGTGCGCTAGCGAGTTTATTTATGTATTGCCCATCTCGGATAAGGCCAAGACTATTGAGTGTGAGGGTTTGATAACTGGGATCAAAGTCTAAATTAAGTTGGCTAATGTAATCGATGCCAGTTTGGTTCACCGCCTGCATCACAGTACGCGTGTAGCGCTGCTGAGGATGTTGAGCAGATACTTTTATTTGGGTATCAAGTAATCGGTAATAAGTACCATCGACGATTTGGTTGACTGGGATTTCCGTTTTAATCAGTGGCTGTTGTTTCACCCAATCATCTGCAGCTTGGATTTGGTATTCTTGGCTGGTGCTATAAAAACTTATAACTAAAAAACACACACTGAGTGTGAGGCTCGTTAATTGAGTCCATTTCATTATTGTTCTTCTTTTTGGCTGGTTTTAAGTGTCCCTATTGTTGTTAGATTACCAAGCTATGGCTTATAAGCCAATAAAATACAGGGCATTATCTTGGTAAGGTAACTAATACACGAGTACCTTGACCTTCAGGATTGGCTAATAATTGTAACTGACCACCTTGATTACGAATGAGTTCGCGGCTGATCACTAAACCGATCCCTGCGCCTTGCGCTTTTGTTGAATAAAAAGGCACAAATAGGTTTTCAGGATTTGTAATACCAGTGCCGCTATCAAGCAGCTTAATAACAACTTTATCTTTATGTTGTTGCCAGCTAAGAGTAGGTGCGCTTCTACCTCCGGCTTCAAAGGCATTTTTAATTAGGTTGATCAGTGCTTGTTCTAACTGGCCTAAATCTACATTGAAGTGCTGAGCTTCGACCATGGCGCTATCGGTATTGGTTAAATAACGCTGATACTTTGATTTTAAACGGCCAAAGCCACGTATTTTTATTACAAAATCAGCTTGAGTTACGGTGGCTATTTGCAGTTGATTAGCCGCCAATGCGGTAGGTGCTAGCCATGAGTAAATCAGCCAAATAATAAGCGCTATGCTAATAAGTAAGGTACCAAATATGAGTTTTTTACGCTGACTCGGTTTGGTGCTGCGTTTTAAAGTGCTATCTATATCCATGGCATTGGTAATTTGTTGTTAAGGCAATTGAATAGCCTAAAGCGAATAACATGCCAAACTATAAGTGATTGAAATTACTTGGTTTGCTTTTTTATTGTTAGAAGCAGTTTCCCAGCTTTGGGAAAATAAAATTAAAAGTGGGAGTGTGGCTTATAGGGCTTAATAAATATACTTGGAATGGTCGTGGCTATTAGTTTTTTTAATTCTTTTTGTTCATTTAGTTTATTTGTTTTTTCAGGTACATAGCGCTATTTTTCTTTTAAACACATCCTCCCATTGCCCGCAAACTGATAAGTGATAAAAATGAGCCAATTTATAAATAACCTTAGCTTTCGAGTTAAATTTGCTATTCCTGTCGTCGTCGCCTTAGTTATTTTTTCGGTGTTGTCGGGTTACGTGTTGTATACGTTTAAAGAGCAAGCTCGACTTAACAGTTTTATAAGTTTAGAGGTGCGAACGGTGCTGGACGATCTTGAAGACGGCTATCGTGATCTCTTTCAGGTGAAAACGGCAGGTTTGAGCATGGTGCTAGGACAAGGCGACAAACAAAACTATATAGTACAGCTTGCAGAGTACCGAGATAATATAGTCCGTATCGACGCGCGCCTTTCTAGCCCATTAAAGCTGGTGAAGTCTGGCTACATTGATGCGATCAATGCACAGCGGGTTACGAATATCAAAGCCGATGTCGCTATTTGGTCTCGTTACTACCAAGCACTTTTTAGTGATCACCAGCTTGCGGCTAGTTACTTAGCTGAGCATAAACAAGATATGGAAGCAGTGTTGGCGCGTATTCGCAAAAATGTTACTAGCATGCGTGATGAAATAGATGCCAAACTTACAAATTCTTTAATTGAAGTAACCGCTAATCAAGAGTCTGCTAGCTTTGCTTTGCAGTTTGGTATTGTATTGAGCTTTGTTTTATCAATAGCTGCAACTTGGCTGCTGTCTACCGTTATTTTGGCGCCGTTAAAGAAAATGCAGTTAGCATTAGAAAACATAGCTAGTGGCCAAGGCGATCTCACGCAACGGTTAAACAGTGAGTCAAACGATGAAATGGGTGCGCTTGCGCGTTCGTTTAATACCTTTATCAGTAAAATTCATAACACAGTATTGGCGGTTGTCGGCTCGGCTGAACAGGTGCGCAATGAAACTGAAAGTTTGCGCATTATTACTGCAAGTGTATTAAGTGAAGCCAGTAATCAGCAAATAGAAAGTGAGCAAGTGGCAGCTGCGGTAAATGAAATGAGCACGACCAGTGATAACGTAAGCCAAAACGCTAATGATGCGGCCAGTGCCACAAGTACTGCTAATAATGATGCCAATGTAGCAAAAGCCACAATTGAAGAAACCATTTCGTTAATTAATCAACTGGTGACCGACATTTCGGCATCGAGCGACGTAATAAACACCTTAGAGCAAGATGTAATGAATATCGCCACTGTGCTTGATGTTATCCGTGGTATTGCTGATCAAACAAACTTGTTAGCGTTAAATGCGGCCATTGAAGCCGCGCGCGCGGGTGAGCAGGGGCGAGGCTTTGCGGTCGTTGCTGACGAGGTGCGTTCATTAGCGAGTCGCACGCAAGATAGTACCGGAGAGATCAACGCTATGATTGAAAAGCTCCAACAAGGTACCAATCAAGCGGTTGGTGCAATGCAAGCCAGTACCAAAAGCGGTCAACAAACGATTGAGCACTCTCGCGGTGCCGCGCAATCGGTGCAGCGTATTAATGACGCAGTTACCATTATTAACGATATGAACATGCAAATTGCCACCGCTGCCACGCAGCAAAGCCAAGTGAGTGAAGATGTGAATATCAATGTGCAACGTATTGCGACATCAAGTGGCAATATGCTAGACAAAGTGGATCAGGCTGAGCGTGCATGCCAAGCATTGGCACAGCAGTGTCAACAGTTAGACAACCTAGTAAGCAACTTTAAAGTATAAGTATTATCAAGGGGGTGAATTATTTATCACCCCTTAAGATGCCTCTTTTAGCTAAACCTCAATAAATAATCAATTACTATCAACGAGTTATTAAACTGTAGTTTTGTGCATATTGTGCGTGATTTTTATGCGCTAAATGCATTTTAAGCAGATCAATGCAGCTTAAATTCTAAACATTTCGTTAATCTGACGTTAACACTATGCTCGAAGACAGATAGCAGTGTGTAGTCGCTCATCTAACGACAACAAAATCATCAACAGGTGTGGAGAGAACAACCAATGAAAGCAAGTAACACACAATTGGCTTTAGCCATTGCAGCAGCACTAGCAAGTACCTCAGCATTCGCTGCCAATGACACTGAAAAATTACAGCAGCAACTAGACGAACTACAAAAAGAAGTCGCTGCGCTGAAGAAGTCTAGCGGCTTTAATTTGGAATTTGGTGGTCGAGTGCAACTTGATTACAACTATTTTGATGGTGCATATAACGCGAATAATGACGGTGATGCGGGCGGTGATTTTTTTGCGCGTCGTATCCGTACTTATGTTGAAAGTGAGCATGGTAACTGGGATCACAAGTTACTGCTTGAGTTTGCCGAAGGTACAGCAGAAATCGTGATGGCGCGAGTTCGTTATAATTTCGATAATGGTCTAAAAATTAAAGCGGGTAAAATCCGTGAAGACATCACTTTAAATGGCTTAACGAGCTCTAAGCATACCAATACTATAGAGCGCAGTACGCTAGCCAATACTTTCTCGCCGTTCTTCCGTTGGGGAGCGTCAGCGTCTCAATACTTTAAAGACAGTGGTTTTCGTTATGCCGTTGGTGTTTATAAAAATGATGCCTTTGGTGCTACGGGTCATGACGAAGATGATCAACTAACACTCGCTGCAACGGGACGTGTTACTTGGTCAAGCGCAGCCCCAGGCGATGTGATTCATTTAGGTGCGTGGCATTCATACCGTGATATGGGTGGTAACGAGTTAGGTGCGCGCTTTGCCCGTGGCGAAATACGTGAAGCCAATGTACGTCTTGTTGATTATGCGGTGGGTGGTAATGCCGTGGCATTGGATAGTTTGTCGCAAAGTGGTCTTGAGTTTGCGTATCAAGCTGATGCATTAACGCTAGAGGCTGAATACGCAAGCCGCACACTCGATGCTGTTAATGGCGCCGACCCGCTTGATGGCGAGCGTTATGATGGTTTTCATGTATCAGCGAGCTACTTCTTAGGTGGTGAGCAACGCAGGTACAAAGCCGGTTCAGCATTATTTGTACAACCTAAAGGCATTAAAGATGCGTGGGAGCTTGTCGCCCGAGTATCACAAATGGATGCAACAAGTAGCACGCAAGGTACTGAAGTAACTACTTATACCCTAGGCACATCCTATTATATCAGCAGCGATATCAAATTTATGGGCAACTTGATCTACAGCGATGTAGAGGGCCCAGGCGCAACTGCGTTAGTGGGTGATGAAGACTCAGGTATGGGCTTTAGTGCGCGCATGCAGTATTTATTTTAGGAGTAAATTGAGATGAACTTACTTAAAAAATCATTTAAATCATTTAAAACTACGGTACTTGCGGCATCGTTAGTACTAAGCAGTCCGTTTGCTATGGCTGACATTCACTTTTTAGTACCGGGCGGCCCTGGTGGCGGCTGGGATACCACAGCACGCGGTGTGGGTGAAGGTTTAGTGAAAGCGGGTATTGAAGATAATGCGTCTTTTCAAAATATGTCGGGCGGCGGCGGTGGCCGTGCAATCGCTTATCTGATTGAGTCTGGTACTAAAAAAGGCGATATCTTAATGGTTAACTCAACACCTATCGTGTTGCGGGCACTAACCGGTAAAATTCCTTACAGCTACCGTGATTTAACTCCCGTTGCCAGTATGATTGCCGACTACGGTGCATTTGTAGTACGTAACGATTCGCCATTTAAAACCTGGCAGGATGTGATCGCAGCAATGAAAGAAGATTCAGGCTCTGTAAAAGTAGCTGGTGGCTCTGCACGTGGCAGCATGGATCACTTAGTTGCAGCGCAAGCAGTTAAAGCGGCAGGCCTTGACGGACGTCGTTTGCGTTATATCCCTTATGACGCGGGTGGTAAAGCCAAAGCAGGGTTGTTATCTGGCGAGGTTAACTTACTTTCTACCGGACTTAGCGAAGCGTTAGAAGTCGCTAATGGCGGTCAAGCTCGCATTCTAGCTGTGACATCTGGTGAAGCGTTACCAGATTATCCACAAATTCCAACCTTAAAATCACTTGGTTATGATATGGAGTTTGTTAATTGGCGTGGTTTCTTTGCGGCACCCAATTTACCGGCTGATAAACTTGCAGAATACACCGAGAAGTTACGTAAATTACAAACCACTCCAGAGTGGGAAGTAGTCCGTGCACGTAACGGTTGGTTAAACCTATTCCAAGAAAAAGATCAATTTATAAAGTCACTTGAACAGCAAGAAGCACAGCTTAAAGTTGTTATGGAAGAACTCGGCTTTATTCGTACGTCACGTTAATCGAGGCTTTTATGTTGAATCGCGAACTACTAGGGCCAAGTTTATTCTTGGCGCTATTTACCCTCTACGCCATTGTTGCATGGCAAATTCCGTTACTCCCATTTGAAGAGTACGAAACGGTTACTTCTGCCACCTTACCTAAAGTATATGCGGCATTTGGTATTATCGTTTGTCTGCTTTCTATCGGGGCTACTTTACTTAAACCAACTGCAGCCGTTGATGAAGATAATGCGCTCGAAAAGTCACATGTATTGCGAACAATCGGGTTGCTTATATTGATGGTGATATATAGCGCAGCGCTTGAGCCTATTGGCTTTTTAATCTCAACCAGTGCGTTTTTATTAGTTGGCTTTTTTGTTATGGGTGAGCGCCGCAAGGCTATTCTCTTATTGGCCTCTATCCCTGTTGCTGTAGTGTTTTGGTTTTTAATGACCCAAGTGCTCGGTATTTATTTGGTTCCTGGCAACCTGTGGAGTTAAGTTATGTTTGATGGAATTATGCTGGGCTTGTCGACCGTACTCGACTGGAACAATTTATTGTATGTCATAGTGGGTTGTTTTGTTGGTACCTTTATCGGCATGCTTCCGGGGCTTGGGCCAATTACTGCTATTGCGTTAATGATCCCAATTACTTATAGCATCGGTGCCGATTCAGGGATGATTCTGATGGCGGGGGTGTATTACGGTGCAATTTTTGGCGGTTCAACATCATCTATTTTAATTAATGCCCCAGGGGTGGCGGGTACAGTTGCGTCCTCCTTTGATGGCTATCCGCTGGCTAAACAAGGTCATGCTGGCAAAGCATTGGCGATAGCCGCTTACTCCTCCTTTATCGGCGGAACCATAGGCGCAATTTTATTGATGGTTGCAGCCCCCTTGTTGGCAAAAGTATCGCTGAGTTTTCAATCTCCAGATTACGTTGTACTGATGTTTTTAGGTTTAACAGCGATCGCGGCGTTTTCTAATAAAGGGCAATTTTTAAAAGCCATGATGATGACAGTATTTGGCTTAATGCTCGCGACTGTGGGTATTGATCCATCATCTGGTACTGAGCGTTTTACGTTAGGCCAAGCTGACTTACTTGATGGCATTAGCTTTTTATTAGTGGCAATGGCTACTTTTGCACTGGCTGAGGCGCTTATTAATGTAGTGCGTCCAGAGAAAAAAGAAACTAAAAGTATTAATGATTCAGACACACCGCAAATCGGTTCAACTAAATTGACCAAAGAAGAGATCAAAGACATTGCGCCAGTTATTGGCCGCTCGTCTATACTTGGTTTTATTGTTGGCGTATTGCCGGGTGCAGGTGCCACTATCGCTAGCTTTATGGCGTATGCGACGGAACGTAACTTAGCGCCTAAAGGCTTAAAAGAAAAGTTTGGTAAAGGTTCATTACGAGGCTTGGCAGCACCGGAGTCAGCGAACAATGCTGCGTGTACCGGTTCATTTGTACCATTACTTACATTAGGTATTCCAGGCTCGGGTACGACTGCCATTATGTTAGGTGCCTTAATTGCTTACGGTATTCAGCCAGGTCCAATGCTGATGCAAGAAAACCCAAGTGTATTTTGGGCGGTTATCGTTAGCATGTACTTTGGTAACATCGTATTGCTGATTTTAAATCTTCCTTTGATACCATATTTTGCAAAAGTATTAGCGATGCCAAAATCAGTATTAACGATAATGATTTTGTTCTTCAGCTTAATTGGCGTGTATTTAGTTTCCTTTAATACCTTTGATTTATTTATGATGGTTGGCTTTGCTGTGGTGGCGTTGGTATTACGATTACTGGCTTTCCCAATGGCACCATTACTATTAGGCTTTATTTTAGGCGACATGATTGAGCGTAACTTCCGTCGTTCAATGATGATCTCGGATGGTTCATTAAGCTTCTTATGGGAACGCCCACTAACATTGAGCATTTTTATTATCTCAATATTAGTGTTGTTATTTCCATTAAAAGACTTTATAACCCAACGCCGGGCAGATAAAGCGGCGCTTAAAGTGAAGCAAGAGCATGCATAATTGAGGTAAAAAATGAGCTACACCAAGACGCAAAATCCGCTGCAAAACATAGTTAAAAAGCCTAAGCGTTTAGAAACGCGGTTAATAATTTGGGTTACAGGGCTGTGTGTATTACAAGCGGTGTTATTTGGCGGTTTGGTGTATCGAATTACCGCACAAAGTTTGCATGATCACATTGGTGACAAAGCACTCGCTGTGGCGACGAGTATTGCATCAAGCGATGATGTCGTTAAAGCTTTAAAGAACCCTAGTAACTTGGTGGCAATCAACCAAGAAATAGAAAATCTGCGCCAGCTAACTGGCGCAGATTTTATTGTTATTGGTGATAAAAATGCGCATCGAATCGTCCATCCAGATAGCAATAAACTCGGTAAAAAAATGGTTGGCGGTGATAGCCAAGACGCGTTACACGGCGAGCGTTATATTTCAGTGGCGCAGGGCAGCTTAGGTGAATCTATTCGCGGTAAAGTGCCGGTATACGATGAGCAACAAAATATTATTGGTTTGGTCTCGGTCGGTTTTTTAGTGCAATCGGTTGAGCCGTTGATCCGTGATCGGATTGTTGAAATTATGATTTGGGGTTTGTTGTTAGTTGCTTTGAGTATTATTGCCGCTATCTTTATTGGTCAGCGAGTAAGAAATGCCATCTTTGGTTTGCAACCAGATGAAATAGCGAGGTTGTTTTCAGAGCAGGACGCTATTTTAAATACCATGCGTAGCGGTGTTATTGCACTTGATCCCGACGGACGAGTACGCAAACTGACTCAGCGTGCCTGCGAAATTTTAGATAAACCAGTCGCCTGTATTAATCAGTCATTAACTCTGAAAGATTTACTGCCAGAGCATGCTGAGTTTTTATTACGAAATCAGCGTCGTAAAATGGTTGGCTTTGAGTTGTTTGCTGCGGATAAACGTTTGGTGTTGTCGCGTTTTTCATTGCAAGTGCAAGGGCAGGCGGATGGTATTTTACTCACTCTGCGCCCAGCTGATGAGCTTGAATACTTGAGCCAGCAACTTACTAAAGTACAAGCATTTGCCGAGTTGTTAAGGGTGCAAACCCATGACTATTCGAATAAGCTAAATCTAATTGGGGCGCTTATTCAAATGGGTAAAAATGAGCAAGCAATCGAATTGATCGGCCAAGAAAGCCAAGGTTCACAAGCACAGATCCACCATTTATTAGAACGTATTCAAGATCCTGTGTTAGCCGGTTTGCTGGTGGGTAAATACCATAAAGCCCGCGAGTTAAACGTAGTATTGGAATTAAACCCAGAAAGTTTACTTGGTGCCATCGCACGTACTGAAATGTTAGAACGAGTAGTATCAATCTTGGGCAACTTAATTGATAACGCCATTGATGCGGCGATCAGAGCCAGTAAAGATCGAGAACCTCATGTACGAGTCACGGTTGATGAAACGAGTAAGACATTATTGTTTGATGTCGAAGACAGTGGTTTTGGCTTGGGTAACGACCATGAAGTGATATTTACCCCACAATACAGTTCAAAAGCAGGGGCAGAGCATGGCATTGGTTTATATTTAGTGAAAACTAATTTAGATTCGTGTGGTGGTAGTTTAGAAATTGGTGAGTCAGGTTTAAAAGGCGCGCGATTAAGCGTCTATATTCCTAAATAACCCTAAGGTAATTTAGGCTAATAAGCAGTGGCCAAGCAAACAATAATAAAAGTAAATGGGCTAACATTGCAACGCTAAAATGAGTAATAAAAAATGACATATTCAGTAGTTATCATCGAAGATGAGCTCGAAGTTGCACAACTTCTTGCTCAATACCTGCTTTTACCGAATGGGGTTGCGGGGAATCAAACTGCCCGACAAAGCTTGCGTCAAGGTCAGTATCAAGTAGTTGGTATTGCAGCAAACTTAAGTACAGCTACCGCGCTATTACAGGCGATAGAGCCCGATTTGATCTTACTTGATATCCATCTACCAGATGGCAATGGCCTTGAGTTATTAACAGACTTGCGTCGGCGCTCAATTAAAAGCGAAGTGATGCTACTGACTGCCGCCAAAGAAGTCGAAACTCTTGAAAAGGCAATGCAGTTAGGGGCGTGTGATTTTTTGGTTAAACCTTTGATGCTTAATCGACTTGATCAGGCGTTAGCGCGATTTGAGTCACGCCAGCAGTGTTTGTCTGATGCTAACGAGGTGACCCAATCTATGGTCGACACTTTATTTGGCTCAAGCGAACAAAGTAAAGCACCGGTTAGACTGCCGAAAGGGGTTGATCAGCTTACTTTAAAAAAGATTATTGATGCATTTAAAGAGCACAAAAAAACGCCTTTTACAGCACAGCAAATGGGCGATCTTGTAGGAGTAAGTCGCTCAACTGCACGCCGTTACTTAGAATATTTACTAGAGGCAGAGCAAGTCAGTGCCGACCAAAGCTATGGCAGCATAGGTCGGCCAGAGCGCTGTTATAAAATGGCTTAGTTATCTGGCAAAGCGCTTAAGTCTACCTCAGGCGCTTGACCAACTGGGCGTTCAAATTCACTGTGTAATTTAGTTGGGCCTGTAAAAAAGCCAGTGTTGCGTAAGTAAAAACCTGCGTTTTCAGTGCCTCCTTGATAATCCATTCTCGATTGCTTGGCAGCCGTTGCATCATAAGTAAATTGTGCTTTATCAAGAGAGTGCCATTGGCCTTGAGTATCTCTGAGCCACTGATTACTGTATAACGCTTTGCGCTCGAATTGCCCTGCATCAGGGATGAAGTTTTCTAAGAAGCTGTGTGGCCTTGCCACATATGTATCTGTACTAGGGCGTCTAAATGAAGCAATGAACAGCCACTTTGCGGCGATAGGGTCATAAAAATATGCGCTGTAGTCGGTATGATTAGCAAGGTTTTCAGTCGGATTTACTTTCAATAAAAAGCGGTAGGTTTGTTCTGCTTGCCAAGGGAATACTAAATAGCTTTGCCCGCCAGAACCTTCATTACCAAACTTACCGGTATACACATCATGCCCTTTAGCTAATTGCTGAATGCGCATTTCCACAGGAATAGCAGCTGGATCATCGGTCTGAAAAGGACTCCATAGTGAAAATAATACACGGCGTTCAGTGTCAGAGTTTACTTGCATACCAAAGTAACCCTCAGCAAAACCATTGGCCATAAAATACGAGCCTTGATGATCATACCCTTTTGGTACGCTCAGCTCTGAATAGAACCATTGATAGTTTTTAGTCTTGTCAGGTATGGGATAGTTTAAATGCACGGAAGGCCCGCGACGACCCCAATAAATATCATCTTTTACATATAAAGGCGCCGCCGACTCTTTATCTAGCGTGACAATAAGACCTTGAATATCAGCAAAGGTGTCAGCTGTTTTAGCGATACCGGTAAGTTGCAATTGTTGGTATCCGATTTGATCTGGCAGAAACTCGCCAAGATCGATATCTTGAAATTGCTGATTAGTGAGCGTAATTAACTGACTCTGTTGATTAAAGTCGACTTTAAGCTGGCTGCGATCGCCTGCAACTTTTACGCGCAACTTTAAATTAAAAGCCGCTTTTGTTGGCAGGTAAAAGTAGTGATTAACTGGTATTGTAGAGTCTTGCCAGTGCGTGATCCCCACATCACTAATCAGTTTTTTATTTGCTGCGATACTATGGCTAGTAGCACTATTGCCATAACTGGGAATAAAGTAATCCGTGGTTTGGTTTGCCACTGCAAATGGCGAAAATGAAGTCCATAATAATGAACCAATAAATAGTAAAACTCTCATAGTGAGCTCCATAAAAAGCGCCGACAAACGGCGCTAATATAAGAGGGTATACCCAAGCCTCCTTAAGATGTGAATTCTGCATCTTGAGGTGGTGTGGGTATAAGCTTAAAATGATGCTGAAAAGCCAAGGCTAATCGAGCGACCATAGCGCGCTAAGCGACGAATTTGTTCTTCTGTTTTTACGTATGACCACTGTCTTTCATTGGTTAAGTTGGTTACGCTTAAATCAACTCGCACTTTCTCAGTGATATTGTAACTGGCACTGAAATCGTATTGGCCGTAGTCTGCCGCCCATTCTGGTCCGCCCCATGCATCAGGATAGACTAAGTAGTCGTCGCGCCAGTTATAAGCAATACGGGTTTGATAATCACCTTTTTCATAATAAATAACCGCGTTATACGAGTGCTCAGACATCCCCACAAATGGCAGATCATTTAGCTCTTCGTCGTCATAGCTGCTGTCTGTGAAAGTATAGTTTATTTGTACACCTAGGCCATCGAATGGTGCTGGAAGTATTTCGTCAAAAGACTGCTGATAAGCTGTTTCAAAGCCTAAAATTGTTGCGCCTTTTTCCGATGTAGGTGAGATTTTTGTAAAAATTGGGCCTTCTACAGCCACTCCATCTTTAAAATAATTACCCACTTGCGCAGTGCCTACTCGGCCGCGGGCAATCACTGATTCGATGTCTTTATAGTAGGCTGCAAAGGTTAGTGCACCATAGTCAGAGAAATACCATTCAATCGTCGTATCTATTTGATTGGCTCTTAGTGGCTTAATACCCGGGTTTGAGGCATGGTATTCGGCATTATTAAAATCTAAGTAGCTATAAGGCGATAGATAATCTAAGTTTGGGCGTGTGATTACTTTAGCCGCACTAAAACGATAGAGTAAGTCATCACGTAGATGCAATTTAAAGTTTAAGCTCGGTAGTACGTCTGTGTAGCTTTCTTCAGTGGTAGAGCGGGTGTAATAATCTTCAATTTCACCCTCAACGCGATAGCTTAATGCGCCATCTTTTTCGGTTATATTGTAACGAACATTATCAACATCAAAGATGTAACCATCTGATGTGACATCGGTTTGTATTACACGGACGCCCATGTTTAGTGCAAAAGGCAGTTTAGCAATATCGCCTTGTAGATTTGCTTCAACAAAAGCCGCTAAGGTTTGCTCAGTAAGGGCGAATGAATCCTTTGGGCTGTTCTTTGCGACAATTTTATCTTGCGCCGCTTGTGGATTAATTGATTCATAAAAAGCATACAGTTTGTCGTAATTAAAGCTTGCCCATGGATCCGGATGTTTACCAGGCTCACCATCTAAGAAGTTATCAAAGTTAGCTGGCACGAGTACATCTGCTGGTAAACGAAATAGGTTTAAGCCGCCTAGCTCTTCAACACTTGAGTCGTCAAAACTGTCGTATTCTGAGTTTTTAAAATAAGCGCCACCATTACTGAACATTGATGCGTTTTTTGATTTATAAACACTGCGTTCTTTGGTTTGTTTGCCGTAATGAACGCCAAATTGAATATCTTTCACTAGTTCAAAAGAGGGAATATAGGTTGCTGCTAAGCGCACCTCTTCTATTTGGTCTTTCACATCGGTGCCTGAATTGTAGCTGTAATGCGCACCAAAAGGTTGTGCTGCACTCAGTGCTGGGGTCATGGTCACATCTGGCAGCATATTACTACCGGTTTGGTCGATAGTGATACCATCAACAAAACCACGTGCAACAATAAAACGATTGTTACCATTGCTGACATTTTTAGCTTGTGACTGTGAAATATCTAAATCAACCGTTAAGCTCTCTGTGGCATACCAAACCGTATTAAAACCCCATTGCCAAGTATCTGTATTACGTGGCACAGACACATTTAACAGCTCAGCCATTGCGCCATCAACTAGTTCTACATAATTAGCATTACCATCTTCATTGAACTTTACTTCACCGATAGCGGGGATCCCCGGTGTCCAAGATTCATCATAGGTTACAAATGAAATTTGATATTGCTCACCATTGGTTTCGTATTGTGAGTACATGCTGTCAAAGTTAACATCTATACTATCTGACGGGCGCCATTGCAGCGCTAAGCTTGCACCCAGTCGCTCACGCGTATCCTGCCAATTTGAATAACGTACATAGCCTGGAATAATCGATGGGTATGATTGCTCATTATCTTCAAGCTTGCCGTTACCGTTACTATCGATTGGGATACGTACATCAACATTCTCGTCTGGATCATAAAAACCTTCACCTTCATAAGAGTCTTCACGCTGTGTACGTTCAGAATATACCGCTGTAAACAGCGCTCCAAAGGTATTATCAAAAAAGGTATCACTAATTAAAAACGAAGCTTGTGGATTGGTGTCGCCAGTACGTTCTTCATAAATGCCTTTGGCACTGCCTGATAAAGTGAAACCATCTAAATCCAAAGGTTTGCGGGTTTTGATATTGATAACTGAGCCAATGCCGCCTTCTTGTGTTTTACTTTGTGGGGATTTGTATACTTCGAGGGATTGGACTATTTCGGGGGCGATTAAATCAAAATTAAAGTTACGGCTAGAATGCTCTGATGCCATGCGTCGGCCATTAACGGTGGTAACGTTGTAGTCACCACCTAAACCTCGCACGGTAACATTTTGGCCCTCGCCGCCGTTACGCGTAATTGCAATCCCCGTCATCCGTTGCAATGCCTCGGCAATGTTTTGGTCGGGAAACTTACCGATATCTTCAGCAACGATAGCATCCATAACCCCCACAGCTTGTTGTTTTAAATACAGGGATTCTTTAATACTCGAGCGAACACCTCTAACTTCAATTACTTCGACTTCTTTTTCTTTTTTTTTGTCTTCATCAGCTGCCAGCGAGGTGCCACTGAAGATGGCGCTCATAGACAAAAACAGTGTGGACAGTTTTAGTTGTGCTTTCATAATAGTTACCTGTATTTTACTTGTTGATGGTTGTTTTTTATTGAGTTATTGCCACGCGTGTTGAGTGTATTTTTCTCCAACACGCGTGAGGTTAATTACGAAATAATGCCAAGTGGTTTTGCTTGCTGCCAAAGACCACGGGTGAAATCTGGGAAGTCTTTGCTGTTACTTCTATCGGCTACAGAATCAACAGATAGCGGGAAAACAGCTGACCATGCGGCTGCGTCATACACATCTTGATCAAGTGGTTCGCCATTGCGTAGGCAAAAAATAATCCGCCAAAACATCAAGAAGTCCATGCCACCATGGCCGCCGTTGCGTTCAGCCTCAGCGCCCATTTTTTGCCAGAGCGGATGATCGTATTTGTTATACCAATCAGCCATGTCGTAATCCCACTCGTGATAGCTTTTACTGCCACCTTGCTCAAGTGCGATCCTATTTGGAAAGCCAGCAAACACACCGTTAGTGCCTTGAATTAAGTTATGACGAGAATAAGGACGTGGGGTGGTGGTATCGTGTTGCACCATAATGCTGCGACCTTTAACCGTTTTAATAATGCTGGTATTCATATCACCCGCAATATAGTTAAGTTTGTTGCGGCTATGATCTGCGGGGAATTCTTTTTTAGCGTAGGCTGCACGGCCTAATGATGGCGAGCTCATCGAGCTTATATAGTCAAAACGATCGCCACGATTGATATTCATGTATTGTGAAACAGGGCCTAAGCCATGAGTTGGGTATAAATTACCATTAACTGCTGCATGCCATGGTGTACGCCAAGAACCTGTTTTATGGTCAATTTCTTTCATTTGCCAGCGTAGCTCATGGATATATGCTGCTTCACCATGCAACAATTCACCAAAAACGCCTTGGCGAACCATATTAAGAACCATTAATTCGTCGCGTCCGTAGCAAACATTTTCCAACATCATGCAGTTTTTCTGAGTTCGCTCAGAGGTGTTTACTAGTTGCCATGCCTCTTCTACAGTCACTGCTGCTGGTACTTCAACAAAAGCATGCTTGCCGCTTTCCATGGTATCGACAGCCATCGGCGTATGCCACTGCCATGGTGTTGAAATAATAACAATATCAATATCTTGGCGTTCTAGCATACGGCGGTAATCGTGATCGTTTTTGCCATAGGTGTCTGGTTTTTTAAAACCTTTATCAACAACAATCTTCACGGCCCTGTCTACAACGGCCTGATGGATATCACAAATTGCTTTAATTTCAACGCCATCGAGATGACAAAAATGCTTAACAGCACCAACACCACGTTCACCCACGCCAATAAAACCAACCCTTACTACGTCCATTTTTGGCACAGTTAAGCCAAGGGTTGAACGTCCTTGTTGTGCGGTTCTTAATATTGATTTGGAATTGGTGGTAGAAGCACAACCCAAAGCCGCGCTGGTTGCTGCAATTGCGGCCATTGATTGTAAAAATCGTCTACGGTTGAGATCGCCCATAACATTGCCCTTATTGTTTATTATTTGTAAATTTGTTTTCGCAGGCTTTTATTTGTACACACAACAAAATGTCAATGCAAGATAAAAATCTTTCGTTTGCTTTCATTTTTAAGGGTGTTGTTTTTATTTTTTATTTTAAAGTCTTTATTTACAGTGGCTTAATTGCGTTTTTTAATGTTTAAAGATAAATGTAAAAAAATTGAATTGAAAGTAAACGAAAGCTGCGTACAATGAATGAAAGTTAACAATGAAAGAGAGCGGACATGCTTAACACTATCGAAAGGCGTCATGAGATTGTGCAATTGGTCTACAAACAAGAGCGGGTGCAGGTTCCTGAGTTGGCTCAGTTGTTTGGTGTTTCAACGGTAACTATCCGTAACGACTTAAATGAGTTGGATGAAAAAGGATTGTTGGTACGGTCCCGTGGTGGTGCAGTTGCCAGTAATCGCTTAACTCAAGAATTATCATTAAAAGAAAAACACGATGCAAATCGCGGTATTAAAGAGCGCTTAGGTAAATTTGCGGCGAGTCTAATTAAGGATGGTGAATCGATTATTTTAGACTCAGGGACAACAACTGAAGAAGTCGCTAAAAATCTAACCAGCCACCACGGCGTAGTTGTGATGACCAATGGCTTAAATGTGGCGCACTCACTACTTAATGCGCCATCGGTTGAAGTGTTAATGACTGGTGGCACGCTACGTAAAAAATCACTGTCATTTTATGGCCGCCAAGCTGAACAGCACTTACAACAATATCACTTTGATAAGTTAATTTTGGGTGTTGATGGCTTTGAAAAAGATATTGGTATTACAACGCACTTTGAGCTTGAAGCTCTGCTAAATCGGGTGATGTGTGAAGTATCGCGAGAGATCATAGTAGTAACAGATTCTAGTAAATTTAATCGTAAAGGCGTGCATAAAATTATTGCCGCCAGTGAAATAAACGTACTGGTTACAGACAGTGGAATTCCAGCAGAGATAAAAACCGCGCTCGAAGATGCAGGTGTGCGGTTACATATTCTCGATCTTTAACTTTCATAACTAAACAAAGATTATCTAACGAAGAGGCTTGCAATGACGATATTACAGCAATTAATCGCAGCGAATAAACGCGGCGAAAAACAGGGTATTTATGCCGTTTGTTCCGCTCATCCATTGGTGCTAGAAGCTGCCATATTGCAAGCCAAACAAGATAATAGTTATTTATTAATCGAAGCAACCGCTAATCAGGTCAATCAGTTTGGTGGTTATACGGGTATGTTACCTGCTGATTTTATGGCATTTATTGAACAGCTTGCGACAAAGCAAGAGTTTGCAATTGATAAGCTGCTCCTTGGCGGTGACCATTTAGGCCCTGTGTGTTGGTGTGATGAAAGCGCTGAATCGGCGATGCAAAAAGCTGAGCAGTTGATCGCCAGTTATGTTGGTGCAGGATTCAAAAAAATTCACTTAGACACCAGTATGCGCTGCGCCGATGATGAATTAATTTTAGCAGATGAAACAGTTGCAACACGTGCGGCGCAGTTGTGTGCAGTGGCTGAACAAACAGCATTAGATACCTTTGGCCGCAGTGACTTAGTTTATGTTATTGGTACTGAGGTGCCGCCGCCCGGTGGTGCCGATGAGCAAATAGATACGCTTGCAGTCACAGAAACTGACCATGTTGCTAGTACATTGGCATTGCATCACGATGCATTTTTACAGCAGGGGTTATCATCGGCATGGCAGCGAGTAGTTGGCTTGGTTGTACAGCCAGGTGTGGAATTCGATAACACGCAAGTATTTGATTATGATAGCGCTAAAGCGCAACGGCTAAAGCAATATATAAAGGCCGTTGATGGCATTGCCTTTGAAGCACATTCAACTGATTATCAAACGCCCATCGCGTATCAACAATTAGTAAATGATCATTTTGCGATTTTAAAAGTGGGCCCAGAGCTTACCTTTGCTTTGCGTGAGGCATTATTTGCATTAAGCCATATTGAAGATGCGCTAATAGACACTGAGCAATGTTCACATATACGCACTGTTATTGATGCTGATATGCAGCAGTTTCCGAAAAATTGGCAGCGTTTTTATCAAGTTGATAAATCAGTGCAGCAACTTTATCGTCGCTTTAGTTTTAGTGACCGAATCCGTTATTACTGGGGACAACAAGGCAATCAAGCTGCCGTTGATAAGCTATTTAGTAATTTACAAAAACAACCGATACCACTGCCGTTACTAAGCCAATATATGCCATTGCAGTATCTTGCAGTGCGAAATAACACCCTGCAAAACAGCCCTAAATCTTTGGTACTTCATCACATAATGCAAGTAACCAGTCGCTACGCAGATGCGTGTTTTAAACAACAATAGACGTAAGTGAGGTAGTAATGTCTAGTTATTTAGCAATTGATGAAACCCTTTTAGAAGCTAAAAATAGTTTATGGACTGCAAAAGAAATTATGCAGCAGCCCGATTGTTGGCGAGCAACGCTCAGTATTGTAAAAGCTGCACGAGCGCAGCTAGATAGTTGGCTTGCGGGCGTATTAGATAAGCCAAATGCGCAAATAATTTTTACCGGTGCCGGTACCTCAGCTTATGTTGGTGAGGCGGTTGTTGGTTACTTGAATCAACAATTGGATATTGCTTGTCGAAGTGTTAGTAGCACAGAGCTTGTTGCCTGCCCAGAGCAGTATTTACAGCCAAATAAGTCAACTTTATTAGTGTCATTTGCACGCTCTGGCAATAGTCCTGAAAGTGTTGCCGCTGTTGATGTAGTGAATAACTATGTAAAACACTGCGCGCATCTATTTATTACTTGTAACCCCGATGGAGCACTGCATAAACAAGTAGCGCAAGATGAAAACTATTTCTCGTTATTGATGCCTACGCAAACACTTGATCACAGCTTCGCTATGACCAGTAGTTTTACCTCAATGTTGGTGGCAAGTGTGGCAATATTTAGTGATGCAGATAACGCTGTTTTAACTATTGCAGAAGCGGTTGAAAAAAATATTGCTGGTAAATTAGCTGAACTAAAAACATTGGCTGAACTGCCTATGCATCGCTTAGTGTATTTAGGCGCAGGATCCTTAAAAGGCTATGCGCAAGAATCAGCATTAAAATTATTAGAATTAAGTGCGGGTCAAGTTATGGGGTATTTTGAATCCCCGCTTGGTTTTCGTCACGGCCCAAAATCATTGGTTGATGATAAAACCTTAATTGTTTTATTTGGCTCAACTAATACCTATACCAAGCAGTACGATATTGATTTGTTGAATGAGTTACGTCGCGATAATAAAGCTATTGATGTTCACGCCTTGACGCTGCCAGATGACGCGGTGATGCAGCAATTAGACGATGTATTTAATGGCTTATATTATATGGTCTGCGCGCAAATAATGTCGTTCTATAAAGCGTGGCAACTAGGCATTACAGTAGATAACCCATGCCCAACTGGTGAAGTAAACAGAGTGGTGCAAGGGGTGACGATTTACCCGCTAAAACAAGGTGATATTAATGACTAAGCAGTATATTTATGGCATTGATATTGGCGGTAGTAAAATTGAACTTGCTGTATTTGACGCTTCATTAAAGCAACTTGAATCATGGCGCATTGCGACTCCGCAAAATAGTTATCAAGACTTTCTAAATGCGTTAGTAGGTATGATTTTAAGTGCCGATCATAAATATCAATGTCACGGTGCGGTCGGTATTGGTATGCCTGGCATTGTTAATGCGAACCAACAAGTACTGTCGGCTAACGTGCCTCATGCGACCGGTAAAAATGCCGCGCAAGATTTAGCTCAGTTAATAAATCGCCCGGTTGCGATCGAAAACGATTGCCGCTGTTTTGCACTCTCAGAAGCGCGCAGCAGCGTTGGTTTGCAACATACTCGGGTGTTCGGTGCAATTCTTGGTACTGGTGCGGGTGGTGGGCTGTGTATTGATGGTCAATTGTATAAAAGCGCCCAGGGAATTGCAGGTGAATACGGTCATTACGCACTTTCTGCAGTGTTACAGCAGAAGTACCAGTTACCTATTTTAAAATGTGGCTGTGGTTTAACAGGGTGCATTGAAAGTTATATTGCAGGCCCTGGCTTGGCGAGAATTTACCAGCACTTTTCTGGCGAAGTATTAACTACTTTTGAAATTGTTGAAGGGTTGAGAAAAGGCGACGTATTTTGCCAACAAAGCTTTGCCTGTTATTTGGATTTAATTGGCAGTACTTTTGCGGCAATTATTATGGCCTATGACCCTGAGGTGATTGTAGTTGGTGGCGGTATGTCTTTAGTTGATGAACTAATGAGCAAGCTTGAAGAGGCAATCGTACCGTATGTATTTGCTGATATTCGGGTGCCAAAAATAGTACTTGCTGAATTTGGCGATGCCAGTGGCGCTCGCGGTGCCGCTATTTTGGCCAAAGAACAAGTGGGAGCGCTGGCATGATTGGATCCGTTTTTTACGTCAAAGCTGATGTAATTTATTGTCAAGAACGAGTACTTAAAAATCACTTCATGTTAGTTGAAAATGGCATTATTAGTCACTTTACGCAAAACCCTAAAGCCGGTGTGCCTATTGATGATTATGGTAATGCTGCAATTATTCCAGGCTTAATTGATTTACACATTCATGGTCGCGAAGGTTGTGATGTGATTGATTGTAAAATGAGTAGTATTGAAACGATTTCATGCTCACTTGCAGAGCATGGAGTAACAGGCTTTTTAGCAACGACAGTGACCACCGATTGGCAACAAACACTTAATGCTATGAGTGTAATTGGTCAGGCATACACGCAGCAACCTAGCGGTGCACAGGTGCTAGGTGGCTATAGTGAGGGCCTGTTTTTTAGTGAAGTTCATAAAGGTGCGCACAATCAAGATTACTTTTTAGAGCTATCACAGTCGCATTTAGAAGCGATGATTAATGCAGCCAATGGCAGCTTAAAAGTGGTTGCGTTGGCGCCAGAAAAGCCCGGAGCCAATGCGTTAATCAAGTTTCTTACCGAGCAAGGTATTAGAGTGATGTTGGGGCATTGTGATGCCAATTATGAACAAACTCAAAGCGCGCTTGAGCATGGCGCATGTGGTGGGGTGCATGTTTTTAATGGGATGCGTGGCATTCATCATCGTGATCCAGGTTGTGCCGGCGCGGTATTGATGAATGATGACGCATTTGTTGAAGTGATTGCAGATGGTGTACATCTTCATCCTACAATTTTAAAGCTGATCTATAAGCTAAAAGGTCCACAAAAAATCGCTTTGATCAGTGATTGTATCAATGCCGGTGGACTAAATGATGGTGAGTATAAATTGGGTAAAATGGATGTTGTTGTGCAACAAGGTGTGGCGAGAACTGCCTCCGGCTCGTTAGCTGGCAGCACTTTAACGCTTGAGCAAGCAGTTAAAAACATGCATCAGCTAGGCAGTGTTGCGTTACTTGAAGCCATCAATATGGCCAGTATTGTACCTGCGCAATTTTTAAATATTGCAGATGAAGTAGGCTCTTTAGCAACCACTAAACACGCAAACTTTGCTATTTTAGATAGCAATTTTACTATTCAAGCGACCTATGTAAAAGGTCAAAGGTGCTTTTTGAGAACCGCTAATAATGGCTAAAGTGTTCAGTCACTAGCGTTAAAGACCATAGAAAGTAAAATATTATAAAATTGATTGCATTTTAAGCGACATGTATGGTGATGTTCGCTATAAGTAATGCTATACTCCCGCCGAATAATTTTTCGACTTTATTAAGAGTAAAATAATGGCAGATTTATCGAAGTACAGAAACATTGGTATTTTCGCGCACGTTGATGCGGGTAAAACCACGACTACTGAGCGTATCCTAAAGCTTACTGGTCAAATCCATAAAACTGGTGAGGTTCATGATGGTGAATCAACAACTGACTTCATGGAACAAGAAGCTGAGCGCGGTATTACTATCCAGTCTGCGGCTGTAAGCTGTTTCTGGAAAGATCACCGTTTTAACGTTATCGATACTCCTGGACACGTTGACTTCACAGTTGAAGTATACCGTTCATTAAAAGTACTTGATGGCGGCATCGGTGTATTCTGTGGTTCTGGTGGTGTTGAGCCACAATCAGAAACTAACTGGCGTTATGCTAACGATTCAGAAGTTGCGCGTGTTATTTTCGTAAATAAATTAGACCGTATGGGTGCTGATTTTTACCGTGTAACAGAGCAAGTACGTAAAGTACTTGGCGCAAATCCACTAATCATGACGTTACCAATCGGTATCGAAGATGAGTTCTGTGGTGTTGTTGATGTTTTAACTAAAAAAGCATACATCTGGGATGATTCAGGTCTTCCAGAGAACTACACAATTGAAGATGTTCCAGCAGACATGGTAGACAAAGTTGATGAATACTATGAAATGCTTGTTGAAACTGCTGTAGAGCAAGACGACGAACTACTTGAAGCGTATATGGAAGGTGAAGCACCTTCTCTTGAAGATCTTAAGCGTTGTATCCGTAAAGGTACTCGTGACCTTGCTTTCTTCCCTACATACTGTGGTTCTGCTTTCAAGAACAAAGGTATGCAATTGGTACTTGACGCTGTTGTTGATTACTTGCCATCTCCTACAGAAGTTGATCCTCAACCGCTTATGGATGAAGAAGGTAACGAAAACGGCGAGTTTGCAGTTGTATCTGTAGATGAACCATTTAAAGCGTTAGCGTTCAAAATCATGGATGACCGCTTTGGTGCATTAACGTTCGTACGTATTTACTCAGGTAAACTTAACAAGGGTGACACTATCCTTAACGCGTTTACAGGTAAAACTGAGCGTGTTGGCCGTATGGTTGAGATGCAAGCAAACGATCGTAACGAATTAACTAGCGCACAAGCTGGTGACATCATTGCAATCGTAGGTATGAAAAACGTGCAAACTGGTCACACTCTATGTGATCCTAAGCACCCAGTAACACTTGAGCCAATGGTATTCCCAACTCCAGTAATCTCGATTGCTGTACAGCCTAAAGATAAGGGCGGTAATGAGAAAATGGGTGTTGCTATCGGTAAAATGGTTGCAGAAGATCCATCTTTCCAAGTTGAGACTGATGAAGATTCAGGCGAAACTATCCTTAAAGGTATGGGTGAGCTGCACTTAGATATCAAAGTAGATATCCTTAAACGTACTTACGGCGTAGACCTTATTGTTGGTCAACCACAGGTTGCTTACCGTGAAACTATCACTAAAGAAGTTGAAGATAGCTACACGCATAAGAAACAATCTGGTGGTTCTGGTCAGTTCGGTAAAATCGACTACCGTATCAAGCCAGGCGAAGTTGCTTCAGGCTTCACGTTTAAATCATCAGTTGTTGGTGGTAACGTACCGAAAGAATTCTGGCCTGCAGTTGAGAAAGGCTTTAAGTCAATGATGACTCAAGGTGTTCTAGCTGGTTTCCCAGTACTTGACGTTGAAGTTGAGCTTATCGACGGTGGCTTCCACGCCGTGGATTCATCTGCAATCGCATTCGAAATCGCTGCTAAAGGCGCTTTCCGCCAATCGATCCCTAAAGCGGGCGCACAACTTCTTGAGCCAATCATGAAAGTTGACGTGTTCACGCCAGAAGATCACGTTGGTGATGTAATCGGTGACCTTAACCGTCGTCGTGGTATGTTGAGCAACCAAGAAGCTGGTTTAACAGGCGTTCGTATTAAAGCTGACGTGCCGTTATCAGAAATGTTCGGTTACATCGGTTCATTACGTACAATGACATCAGGTCGTGGTCAGTTCTCTATGGAGTTCTCACACTATGCACCATGTCCACAAAACGTAGCTGAAACTGTAATCGCTGCAGAAAAAGAGAAAAAAGCTGCTAAGTAATTAGCCTTTAAACTCTTAAAAAAAACCCGCACCTGTTGCGGGTTTTTTATTGCCAGAAATATTATCCCTCCAACAATCGAATACTTTTTTGTTGTTATGCTAGCAATGAGTCGTTAGCACTCTTAGTCGCTATTGAAGCAAAGAGTTAAATAATAGAAAAAGAATCAACTATTTATTACTGCAGCTTAAACGTTATTCCACTCATAAGTTGTAGTTTAAAAGCTGGCTGTTTTACTAATTAAACTAGTTATTTATAACTAGGTAAAAAGTAGTGCAATTACTTGAATCTTAGTTACTAATACAGGTAGAATACCCGCTTATGCCACCCATATACGCATATTAGAGAAATGGAAGTCTCTCGAATAAAGAGACATATATGTGTACTTTTTTAGGACGTTTATATGAATGCAATTAAATTGAGCCCAAACTGGCTGTTGCAGTTAGTTATGATACTAACCCTTTGTGCAGTTGCTTTTTTGCTAACAATCATCTTTGCTGTTAATCAGACTTTTTTAGCCCTAATTATTGTTCCTGTTATTTTTATTATCTCAATTTTAAGTATCGCCAACTTGCGTTTTATGCATTGCTATAAAGCGGGTATTTACTACTCTCAAGGGTTAAGTAAAAAATATATTAATGCAGATGAAATTGTTGATATTCAATTTAACTCATTAAAATTACTGACTGTATTATCGGTTTCTTTAGAAAATAACAAAGTAATCCACTTTTATAACTGGCAGTTTGACGAGCAAGCCCAGCAGTCAATTAGGTGTTGGTATAGCAAAAAGAAGAATCGCTGTAATAATTCACAGCATACTGAATGTAATGCATAGAAAAGGCCGCAGTTTAGCGGCCTTTTTACTAATCTGAACTCTGCTGAATAAAGCTATTCAAGCAGAGTTTAGTTTATACTACGCTTTTTTACGGCGCAGGAGTGTTAGTGGTAACGCCAGTAACGTTAACCAAAATAATGAACCTGAGTCATCGTCTTCGTCATCAGTTTCATCATTAGCAATATTAATGTACACAAGCTGCGCATTTGATAAATTACCAGCACTGTCTTTTGCTTGTACCATTAATGTGATTTTTCTTTCAAACTCATAGTCTAAATCACCAGCAACGATTAGTTGCCCTTGCTCATTTATAGTTACTGCATCGTGGCCAGATACAATGAAGCCAATAACGGGTGTGTACTGTGCATCGGCATCACTAAAGCTCAATTGACCAATGACAGTGCCAATAGGGCTATTTTCACTGATGTTAAAACTCTGCTCAGGCTCTAGCACTGGAGCTTGTGGCTCAGGCGTTGGCTCTACAGCAGGGGTAGATTGAATATCAATAATTACAGGGTCATGATCAGAGGCACGATAAGCACTCTCTGAATACAAGCTAGCAACTTGAGAATCAGATTTGAACTCTACGTTATAATCCAGACTAATCGGCTCATCAGCATTGATATGCCAGTCTGTCGCTGCGACAACTTTAGCAAGTAAACTTGGACTAGCAACAGCATGATCTAAGCTACCCATACGGCCAGAAAAACTATATGAATAACCAAGAGTGTTACCATCTAATTCTGCAACGACATTTTTAAATCCTTTATCTGCAAATGCACGTATTGGATCTTCCATCGCATAGGCATTCATATCGCCGACTAAAATGATATCTTCATCGTCTACACCGGTTGGCTTGCTATCAAGCCAGTCAGCATAAGCATTGGCACCCGCTACACGGATCTCATTCCAACATGCTTGGCCATCACCTAAATCAGCATTGTTGCCATCAGCACTGCCACAGCTACCTTTGGATTTTAAATGCGCTACAGCAACAGTAAATACTTCTTCTGATTCAAGTGATTTGAAGCTTTGTGCAATAGGTGGGCGGTTACTGTAGTCAAATGGATATTGGGTTGTGATAGCTGCGGTGCCAACTTGTGCGACTTTATTTGCACGGTAGATCAGTGCGGTGGTAATTTCATCAGTACCAATTTTATCTACGTTAAAATTAACAAAGGCGTATTCATTATTGCTATCTTCATCGTTTAACGCATTAACTAGACTAGCAATAGCGCTATTTGCACTGAAACCATCGTTTTCGATTTCCATTAAGCCGATAACATCAGCTTCTATAGCAATAAGTGCACTGACAATTTTCGCTTGTTGGCGAATAAATTCAGCTTCACTATCGGCGCCACGACTGGTTGGGAAACCAGCACCTTGGCCATCACCATTGAAGTAGTTAAGCACATTAAAGCTTGCAATCCGAAGATCTGCATCAGCGTGCAGTTCTGGTGCATCTGTACGTGGATTAGTTGCAACAAAAGTTGGTTGTACTGTTGGGTGAATGCGATAGCGATCAAAGCTGTAACCCATTACACCAGTGATTGCGTTCACAGAATCACCTAAACGTAATGTGTTATAAGCGTCTAAGCCAGTACCTGGGTAAGAAACTGGGTCAAGATTTTGTTTCGTTGAACCATCATCAAGTAAGATTTGTTTCTTGATGTTTTCGGCTTCAACAGCGTTAGCAGCATCACCGGGAAGGGCTATTTGTGTACCTTGATATAAACGTTCTGTGGCAAGACCTACTTCACCATAACGGCCTAAACCATAGTTGTTGCTAACGACCAGCGGTTGTTCTAGTGAAACCAGCATGCCTTCATAAGCTTCTAAATCGGCTACATTATTAACAGGGAGAGTGATGCTTGTTGCTGTTGGCGTTAAGCCTGTAGCACATACTTCCACTTGACTAACATCACCAATTTGGGTGGCATTAAAGTATTCAGCAACACTGCCTTTGACGCGCACATGGTCACCAACATTGACATCGGTATCAGCAAAATAAACAAAGACACCTTCAGAAGTAAGTGGGTTTGTATCAATATCTGCATCAAGTGATGTAATAAAGAAGCCACTTAATTGCTCACTACCTTGAAAATCAGCAGTTACCACGCCTTCCAGCTCAATTTCTGTGTTTAATAGAGGGCTATCACCGCCTTCACCTTGTACAGCGCTGATCAAGGTTTTAGCTGCGCCGCATTCTAATGGTACTAACGGCTCCGGTTCTGGCTCGGGATCTGGTTGGTTGTTTTCACCGTGGAAGCCTAGGCCAGAAAAGTCATCTTTATCAAATTGTAGCCATTGTTCACTAGGATCAAACGCGCTAGTTGCATCAGTGCGACCAGAGGTGACATCTGCCTTACGACGTAGAGTCTTATCTTTAGTAGTTACCCCTCCCGCTGTCCAAACTTCTTGCACACCTACCTGTCCAAAACTATCAATAACAGTATCACCGAGCGTAAGTGTGAAAGCGTCATCACCATTAAAGTTAACAGCACCGCTACGTAAATCTGCTTTAGTTGTTAAGTCATCTAAAGCACGGGTGTCCGTTGTTACAATAACAAAAGTACTATCAGCAGCAAGAGAGCCTGACAATTCTTCACTTGTTGAAACTGTATCACTGCCATTTGAATATAAATTAAGGGTATAGCCGTCGAGAGATATAGCTGTTGATGAGGTGTTGTAGATTTCAATTGCTTTATTGTAACCGCCACCTTCAACATATTCTGAAATAATTAGATTAGCTGAGGCTGGTGCACTGAGGCTTGCAATAACAAGCGCCAATGGCGTTATTTTTGTTTTGAACATTATTATTTTTTCCCGTGTATTGTGTCCCGAATGGGACAAACAGTTTAAGGAAAATTTATGACAAAGAAAATACAAAATGTTAATAATATGAAAATAAAAAGGGCGGTTAATCGCCCTTTTCTAAATTAAATATCTATGAGGCTTATCTTTTAAGCAGTTGTGCAGCTTGTTTTGCAAAATAGGTAAGAATACCGTCAGCGCCAGCACGCTTGAAAGCAAGCAATGACTCCATAATCGTGGCTTCTTCAGCAAGCCAGCCATTATCTATCGCCGCTTTATGCATAGCGTATTCGCCACTCACTTGGTAAGCAAAAGTAGGTACACCAAACTCATCTTTAACCCGGCGTACAATATCTAAATAAGGCATACCAGGTTTGACCATCACCATGTCAGCACCTTCTTGTAAATCCAGCGCTACTTCACGAATGGCTTCATCAGAATTAGCAGGGTCCATTTGGTAGGTTTTTTTGTCCGCACCTTTTAAGTTACCAGCCGAACCGACTGCATCACGAAATGGTCCATAGTAACTTGAGGCATATTTAGCTGAATAAGCCATAATGCGTGTATGAATGTGACCTTCGGCCTCGAGCGCTTCGCGGATCGCGCCAATGCGGCCATCCATCATATCTGAAGGGGCAACAATATCTGCACCCGCTTGTGCATGAGATATCGCTTGTTTAACTAATATTTCAGTCGTGATGTCGTTAATTACATAGCCATTATCGTCGATAATGCCGTCTTGTCCATGCACAGTAAATGGATCAAGCGCCACATCGGTGATTACCCCTAATTCTGGATAGGCTTCTTTGAGTGCGCGTACAGTGCGTTGTGCCAGTGCATCATCATTGTAAGCTTCTTCAGCAAGCAATGATTTTTTGTCCGCAGGGGTGACCGGAAAAATAGCGATTGCAGGAATACCTAATTCAACCAACTCTTTTGCTTCAATCAGCAGTAAGTCAATCGATAAGCGATCTATGCCTGGCATCGATGCAATGGCTTCACGGCGATTGTTACCTTCAAGTACAAATACTGGATAAATTAAGTCATTTACACTGAGTTGATTTTCGGCCATCAAGCGGCGCGAAAAATCATTGCGGCGCATTCTGCGCATGCGAG
This sequence comes from Pseudoalteromonas sp. SG43-6, assembly GCF_014164365.1. Lineage (NCBI taxonomy): Bacteria > Pseudomonadati > Pseudomonadota > Gammaproteobacteria > Alteromonadales > Pseudoalteromonadaceae > Pseudoalteromonas > Pseudoalteromonas sp. SG43-6. The sequence goes on along the minus strand of NZ_JACJEZ010000001.1, from coordinate 104,302 downwards.
TATAAGGGAAAAGGTCGAGACCTGATTGGGCCATTATTTGCTCCTAGTCTAAAATTGGAAAACTAACTACACGATTACGCCCACTTTGCTTGGCATGATAAAGTGCTTTGTCGGCGCAGTCGGTGAATAATCCCGGATTATGAATGTCTTCTGCAATGGCGCTATATACACCAGCACTAATGGTAAACTTTATCTGGGTGTTTGCCACTGTAATTGTGGCATCCATGATTGCTTGGCGGATTTGCTCTGCTATTTCTACTGCACCGCCGAGGATGGTGTTAGGTAGTAAGATCACAAACTCTTCGCCACCATAACGGGCTACTTCGTCAAGTGGGCGTTTTAAATGGCTTTTTATAATGTCAGCCACAGCACGGATAGTTTGGTCGCCAATTAAGTGCCCGTAGGTGTCGTTAATGCTCTTAAAGTGATCAATATCGAGCATGACCACACTTAAAGGCGTTTGCTCTCGACGAGAGCGACGCAAGTCCATTACTAGCTTTTTATCGAAATAGCGGCGATTTTTTATTTGTGTTAATGGATCTTCCATATTGATTTGTTCAAGTGCGCGATTCTTTTCTTCAAGCTCTCGCAGGGTGACCTGAAGTTCAAACGTTCGCTCTTCTATATTTGCTTCTAAATCTAACCTAGCTTGTTCTTGTAGTGCTAAACGCTCTTGCAATAAAGCATCTTGTGCTTCACTTTGGGCTATTTTACTCTGCTGTGCAGTAACTTGAGCATCGCGTTCGATTAAAAAGTGTTTGATGGTAGCAAAGCTTAAACTGAGTGAGCAGATTAAAAAGCTAAAAAATACAAACGGTAAACCACGGGTATTAAAATCATAGATGTCAAATACGACAATTATTAGATAGATCTGCGCAGTTAAGAACATTAACATACTACATAAAAGCGCACTCAGAGGCTGCGTTCGCTGTTGCTTAATATCGATCCCTAACGCAGTTATGTGTAACAACATAATCAACACCGGTGCAATTAGGCTGTAATAAAGCATGATATTTGTAGGGAGCAACCAGATAAAAAATAAGCTGATAAAAAGTAACCAGTTACTCCATTTGTGTAAGGGTTGCAGCGCTGTTTTTGTGGGCAGGCGCAATTGTTCAAATAATAGCTTGAATAAGCAAGTGGTTAATATCAGCATGCTAGGCACGGCTAGCTGCTGCAAACTAGGCAAAGACGGGTGGAAATAGCGATAACCAAAGCCATATAAGTAAATCAGTAATAACCATAACGTGATTAAAATACTGCCACTGAGTGCAAAGTAACGTTTTCGTGAAAAGCCAAACATGACCAAGCAAGTGACTGCCAACGATAAAATAAATCCGACGAGCAGGCCGTACATTAAATTAAACTTACTTTTATCTTTTAAATATTCGTCATGCTGCCAAAGACTTAACGGCACTCTAACACCATCTAGACTTTCAACTCGAAGCAGTAATGTTGACTGACTTGCCGGTGGCAGTGTTAGCTTTACTAATAATGATTCTGTATTAATTTGTCGGTTATTGAGTGGTAATACATCACCAATTTCTTTAAACAATAATCTGTTTTGCTTAAAGTAATGGTATACAGCAACTTTATCTAATAACGGATTATCAATGGACAATAAAATTGGTAGCTCTGAATTCTCAGCGTTAACCAGTTGCAGGCGTAGCCATACGGCTTGATTAGTGAGTCCTAAATTGAGCGATTGCTCTGAAAGCTGTTGCCATTGCTGATTTGAAGTGAGCTTGGCTTGCTCTGCTGTGAAAGGCTGCAGGGAATATTCGAAAGGTATATTCACAAGGTGTTTGAAGTGCTTATCTAAGGTGATCTGCGTTGCGTTGGCCGTAAATGAAATAAATACAAAGCTATAAAGCAGCAACCAAACACGCTTCATTATCAGCCCTTGTGGTTGAATAACTGTTGGAAGTTAAGTGTAGTTTGCTTTGCAACAGTTGCAAACTCTAGGCCTTTTAAGGACGCGATAGTTTGGCATATATGTGGTAAATAGCTTGGCTCATTGCGATGCGATTTAGGTTTTGGTGTTAATGAGCGAGGGATCAAAAACGGTGCATCCGTTTCTATTAATAGGCGCTCTAATGGCAGCATAGGCATCAGTTGTTGCAGTGATTTACCGCGACGTTCGTCACAGACCCAACCGGTAATACCAATGTATAAACCGAGCGATAAATACTGTTCTAAGGCGTGCTGATCACCAGTAAAACAATGTAATACTCCACGCACCGAATATTGTTGCAATATTGCCAGCATATCTTCGCTCGCATCGCGCTCATGTAAATATACCGGAAGGTTTAACTCTACTGCCAAAGTGAGTTGTCGGTGCAACACGGAACGTTGAGTCTCGCGGGGAGAAAAGTCGCGATTGTAATCTAATCCACATTCGCCAATCGCTACAACCTCAGGGTGTGCAGCGAGAGTGCGCAGTTGTGTTTCTAGTTTTCCATCGGCTGATTTTGCGTCATGGGGGTGAACACCGGCGGTAGCAAGTAGCTTGTACTGTTGTGCTAAGTTAATCGCTTGCTGACTGGAGTTTATATCGCAGCCAATTAACAGCATTTGGCTAACATTTTGCGCTTTTGCGCGAGCAATGATAGCCGAATGTTGAGCATCAAATTGATGATTGGTAAGATTTACGCCTGCATCAATGAGTGATGTGGTCATTAATTAGTGCGCTTAACGCGGATCGAACGATTCTGGCCTGCTTTTTTTAATAAAAAGGAGTTGAACATACCACGTTCAATAATCACGGTATCATTTTGGTCGATACGCAAGCTATCTGAGCCAATTTGACGCCATTGTTGACCGTTGTCTAAACTAATAATTAATTCACCGTATGGCGCTTCTTTGACGTTGCTAACGACGGCTGATATTTCATTGTCATTATCTCTTGCTACTTCTTTGTGTTCTAAACCAAAATCGTCATTTTTAGTCTTAGCTATTTGCTCATTGGCTACTGCTGCAGCTGTTGGTGCGCCAACGTTAGGGGCTGCTGAGTTGGTAGGTGGGGTTAAGGTTTTTGTTGTTGCTGGCTTACTTAATGATTTACCCGCCATAGTGTTGTCATAACAAAGCAGACGATTGAAGTCATTTTCTACAAATGTACATGCTTGTAAAGCTTGTAAGTTAACTTCATTGGCATGAACAGTAGGAATGCTTAATAAGGCAAGTATTGGTAGTAGTTGTTTTTTCATTTATTCCTCAGACTCATTTTGCTGGGGTTTAGCGCTATAAAAGGATGCTAAGATTAAACCCAATTCAAATAACAGTAGCATGGGAAATGCTAATAATGTTTGTGATAGTACATCCGGTGGCGTTAAAAACATAGCTACAACAAAAACACCGACCACAATATAAGGACGTTTTTCTTTTAAACTTTGTGTTGTGGTAGCGCCACTAAAACACAGCAGCATTATCGCTACTGGAATCTCAAAAGCGACCCCAAAAGCAAAAAATAGCTTCAACGCAAAACTTAAGTAGCTACTAATATCTGGTGCCAACGTCATCATTTCTGGGCCAACGCTAGTAAAAAAGCCAAGAATTATGGGTAGTACTACAAAGTAACAAAATGCGATACCGCTATAAAAAAGTATAATGCTAGATGCTAAAACAGGCATTAGCATGCGTTTTTCATGTTGGTATAACCCTGGCGCAATAAAGCCCCATATTTGGTGTAATATTAATGGAAACGCTGCAAATAAAGCGACAAATAAGGTTAACTTAAACGGCGCAAAAAATGGTGCTGTTACATCAGTAGCGATCATGGTTGCTGTACTTGGTAAGTGCGCAACTAATGGGGCCGCTACAAAACCGTAAATATCGTTCGCAAAGTAAACCAGCGCAATAAAAAATACCAATATAGCTAATAAGGCTTTCATAAGCCTATTTCGCAATTCAATTAAATGACTTACAAAGCCTGATTTAACTTGTTCAGTCATAATTTAACTCGTTACCGATATATAGACCATAGCCAACAAAAATAATTTCATTTTTGTTCATCAATATTCACTTTATCTGTTTGCTCAGAAGATCTTTTTTTATAACTGTGGGTGACTGAGTCCGCTGCCTTTTGTAATTCGCTGACCGAGTCTTTTATTGCTGGACTTAAGTCTTGCATGCCTTGTTGTTCAGCTTTTTTTAAATTTTGGTGTAACTCATGCACTCTTAATTCTTCGTTGACTTCAGCCTTAACAGAATTAGCCAACGATTTTATAGTTTTTACCCAACGGCTAACAGTACGAATAGCAACCGGCAAACGCTCAGGGCCAAGTACCACTAAGCCGACGATTAACACCACAACAAGTTCCCACATACCCATGCTAATTAAGCCTTATGGTCTTCTTTATTTTTATCAACAGACTCTTTGTTTTGTATTGGGTTATTTGCTTGTTCAATTGGTTCTGCTGGTTTATTTTGCTCATCTTCAGAGACTGCTTTTTTAAACCCTTTTACAGCGTTACCTAAATCACCGCCAATGCCACGCAATTTTTTTGTGCCAAAAAGTAACACTATGATTGCTAAAACAATTAACAATTGCCAAATACTAATGCCGCCAAAACCCATGATGTTCTCCACTTATTTAAATACTGTGAATTAAAATTATTGTACTGATTATACTCACCGAGCACTAAATAGCACTTAGTTTATGTTGCGCTGCGCCAAGCAAGTATAAAGCCGCTTAAAGAGCATATCCCAGCAATACCTGCAGCGACAAGGTCATGCTGCAAATAACATAACCCAGAGACTATCATTGCTGAACCAGCAAAAAGACCAAGTAATAATGGCTTGTATGATGGCTGTGGCAGTGGTGCAGGGCTGTTGCGCTGTTGTTTTAGGTTGTGATAAATCAAATCAGGTAACTCAGGCATTTTTTCTGCCCAAAATGGCAAGTTTGCGTATACCTGTTTCAATACCGACCAAGGACCAACCTGTTGCTTTACCCAGTCTTCTAAAAAGGGTTTAGCTGTTTTCCATAAATCTAATTGTGGATATAGCTGACGCCCAAGGCCTTCAACATACAACAAGGTTTTTTGTAGTAGAACTAATTGGGGTTGAACTTGCATATTAAAGCGACGAGCGGTATTAAATAGATTAACTAAGACGTGGCCAAATGAAATCTCTGCTAATGGCTTATTAAAAATCGGCTCGCAGACAGTGCGAATGGCAAACTCAAATTCTTCCACGCTGGTGTCTTTAGGTACCCAGCCAGAATCGACATGTAATTGTGCGACTTGACGATAATCGCGATTAAAAAAGGCAATAAAGTTTTCGGCTAAGTAACGTTTGTCTTCTTTGTTTAGCGTGCCCACGATGCCACAATCAATACCGATAAATTTAGGGTTTTCAGGGCTCTCATAGGATACAAATACGTTACCAGGGTGCATATCAGCATGAAAAAAACTATCACGGAACACTTGGGTGAAAAACACCTCCACACCGCGTTCGGCCAGTAGTTTCATATTGGTGTTTTGCGCAACTAATGCCTCAGTATCAGACACTGGAATACCGTAGATTCGCTCCATGACTAGTACATTTACGCGACTATAGTCACTGTAAACATAGGGAATATAAAGCGAATCAGAACCCTCAAAATTACGCTTTAATTGAATGGCGTTTGCGCCTTCACGCATCAGATCAAGTTCATCAAGTAAGGTTTTTTTATACTCTTTGACTACTTCAACTGGGCGTAACCTTTTCGCTTCATTGATTAACTTGGCCACTACTTTGGAAAATTGTTCCATTAATGCTAAATCAGCGTCAATTTGTTCTCTGATATCAGGGCGAATAACTTTAATAACCACCTTTTGTGGTTGATTATGTTCATCCACTAAAGTAGCAGTATGTACTTGGGCAATGGATGCTGAAGCTAAAGGGGTTTGCTCAAAATCGCTAAAGTATTCACTGATATCATCGATTTCAAGTGCATTTTCAATTAGTTGTTGTGCTAACACACCATCAAATGGCTGTACTTGATCTTGTAGTAAGGCCAGCTCTAAAGCGATGTCTAGTGGTAATAAATCGCGCCGAGTAGATAACATCTGGCCAAACTTGATCCACACCGGCCCCAATTGCTGTAATGCTAAACGCAGTCTTAACCCTGCTGGTTTTTCTGGGTGTTTATTGGTTAGCCAAAATAGACATGCACGGCCAACTTTGCCATACCAAGGTATTTTTTGTGATGGGATCAGTTCATCCAAACCATAGCTAAGGAGGGTTTTTGTGATGTTATAAAGCCGAGCAGCTGACACAGATAATCCTTACTGATTCATTTTGCTTGAAGTAGTTGGTTGATACGTAACTCAAGTTGCGCAACATGTGCTTTGAGTTGACGCGTGTGTTGCTTAAATTGCTCAAGCTCTAAAGGATGAATAGTCACTTTGAGCTCGTCTTGGCATAAAGTAGTGAGCGTTGTAGAGAGTTTCTTGTTGGCTTTTTGACCTTGCTGTTGAGTTTGTTTAACTAATTGCCATAGTTGCTGTGCCGCTGCGTCACCAAGATAATCAGATAAATGTTCAGGCCAATCGATATTAAGCGCAGCGAAAGCATTACTAAACCCTTGTGCAATATTTAGATCACCTTGCAAATCGAGTTTATCTTGGCGGATTAACTGAGTCAGCATTGCAGGGTTTTTAAGTGCCATTAACGTATTAATATCGGCGCTTATCATGCAGTCATATTGCGTTTCGGTAGTGTTGTATAAATGCAGTTGTTGGCCAGTAAACACCACTAAAAACTGCTGTTGCCAATCGCGTATATCAATTAATAAGCGTTGTTGGGCAATTGATGACAGCCTATCGCCAAGAGTGGGGTCGAGCTTAAGTGCCGTATTTAAAATACCTTCGACTAGTGCGACTATGAAATTATTTAACATACAATACCTTAGCAATAAACGTTACTAGCTGGTGTGACGCTTAATATTTGAAGCCACGATGTAATGCTACAATACCACCGGTGAGGTTTTGATAGGTGGTTTGCTCAAATCCAGCCTCGTTCATCATTGCTTTTAGTGTTTCTTGATCTGGGTGCATACGAATTGATTCAGCTAAATATTTGTATGATTCACCGTCGTTAGCAACTAACTCACCCATTTTAGGTAGTAAGTTAAATGAGTAAAAATCATAGGCTTTACTTAACACTTGATGCTCTGGTTTGGAGAACTCCAATACCAGCAGACGACCACCAGGCTTTAAGATTCGGTACATCGAGCGAAGTGCTTTATTTTGATCTGTAACATTACGTAAACCAAAGGCAATGGTAATTAAATCAAAACTATTATCAGGGAAAGGCAGTGCTTCAGCATTCATTTGTACGTAGTCAATATTACCGACAAGACCTAGGTTATGTAGCTTTTCGCGGCCCACTTTAAGCATTGATGAGTTAATATCACCTAATACTACTTGCCCAGTATCACCAACTAGTTGACTAAACTTTGCCGTTAAGTCGCCAGTGCCACCGGCTAAATCCAGCACATGATGGCCTTTACGCACACCTGAGCTGGCAATGGTTTGACGTTTCCATAAACGATGAATACCAAACGACATGAGATCATTCATTACGTCATATTTAGTAGCAACTGAATGAAATACATCGGCAACCATAGAAGCTTTTTCGGTTTCGGCAACGGTTTTATAACCAAAATGCGTGGTCTTTTCAGGATTCTCGTTCATGATTAATCTCTATCGTGGTAATAAAGACTAGTGTACTTGATTGTTACGCCATGGTGCAATTTGAATATGGGGAAAATTGCTTGTGGATCAAGCTTTATTATTTATTCGTTGTGGCTCACTGTCCGGCAATAAAGCTGCTTTGGCCAAGCGATCTTGCTTTATGTGCTGCATTGGAGGCTTTACGGGCAAGATTATTAAAATCTTTTTCGTCTAAGTGCTTGGCAATCCCTAATGACAGGTTGATTGCTGGTAGCTTAATACCGTTTTTAGAACTGACGAATCGCAGTTTCTCGACTCCATTACGGACTTTTTCAGCAATTACATTCGCAGTTTCAGGGTCGATATCGGCCAGTAATACAGTAAAAGCATCTTTGCCAGTACGCCCTGGCAGGCCACTTTCAAATACATACTTTTGAATTTGTTTAGCTACTTTACTTAAAATTACTTCACCAATGATATCGCCGTAGTTATCAATAAAGTGATCTAAGTTATCGATTTGGATGGCAATTGCACACACAGATTTTTTTTGGTTTAACCATAATTGTGTTTGCTGGTTTAAATAATGACGTTTAAAAAGGCCTGTTTGCTGGTCGGTGATGTGTTGTTTACGTAATTGTACGAGTTGTTGTTGGGTTTTCTCTTGTAATCGCTTTGCTTTGATCAGCTCTATTTTAAATTGTTTATGTTGAGTGAGCAGGTGGGCAGTTTGCTTATTTAATGTCTCAAGTGCGAGTTTGCTTTGGCTAACATTATTTTCATCTAATAAATGCACGCATTCGCTGACCTGACTTGCAAAGCGAATGATATCTTTTTCGGTTGAGTGCGCGCTACGTGATAATGAATTAATAACATCATCAACATTGCGTACCATTTTGGTTTCAGCTTGATGAGCTTGATCCATATAATCGAAATACAGTTGCTCTATATAAACACAGTCAATTTCTTGGCCTTGGGCAATTGCACGATCGATAGTGGTATTTAAATCAGAATTAACTTGGCTGATATAGGTATAGACAACGTGATAATTGAGAGGGGTCGGTGGTAATATATGGTGTTCTAAAAAGATACATACCTTGGTCATTTTTTCTTGAGCAATAGCCATGGAATCATGGAACATCATTGTATACACCAATTAAATACACGTAACAGCGAAATTAAATAACCTTCTCCATGAGGTCTTGACGCGATCCTAGCGTATGAGATTGCCTTACATTAATCTGTATCGGGGATATTTAAAAGCAAAAATATGTAATTTGGCAGCGAAATCTCCATTTTTCTCGTTCATTAGCTGGTTTTCTCGACAATCTTACTAGGCAATAAAAATGCTGATTAACTACTAGCCAATAGTCGCGGTTAATTTAACCTTATATTTATCGCCCTTGGTCGCATTTTTTTGGTTATTTGATCTGTCTAGGTTAGGTTAAACATCACGTTTTAAGTAGCAGATCCCTATTATTATGAAAAAATCACCTTCATCGGTTATGCGTCATTCTCTGTTAAGTATCGCCTTGGCATGTACATTAAGTGCGTGCCAAATGACCACGATAGATAGCGACCAACAATTTACGCAAGTGGCGCAATCAATTGTTGATTACCGTAAAAGTATAAGCACGTATAGCAACCCTGAGGGTGTTGATGGCTATTTGTTAACTAATTTATCTGCGGAGTTTCTTGAAAAGAAATACCAACATAACACTGAATTATTAGCGCAGTTAGACGCAATAGATAAAGACAAACTCAGTGATGAAAACCGTATTAACCTCACTATAATTCGCGGCCAAGTACAAAATAGTATCGATGAATATGTATTTAACAGCCACTATATGCCGCTTACTTCTGAATATGGCTTTCACTCGAGTTTATCTTTTATGGTGTCGAGTTCAGATTATAAAAAACTAGCTGATTACCAACTTTATCTACAGCGTTTGCAGCAAGTTCCTCGGTTTTTTGCGCAAAATATCGGTTGGATGCGTAAAGGGCTGGAAGTTGGCTTAACTCAACCTAAGGCTGTATTAATTGGTTATCAAGATTCTATCAGTGCATATATTGTTGATGACGTTACTGAGTCTGAATTTTATAAACCATTTTTAAATAATACCGCTGGTTTGAGTGATAGTGAGTTTTTTGCTTTACAGCAACAAGCTAAAAAAATCATTAAAGAACAGGTGATTACTGCTTATAAAAATTATTTAACGTTTTTTAATGAAGAGTATCAGCCAGGTGCGCGTACTGAAATTGGTATCTCTGCTACACCAAATGGTGCTGCGTTTTATGCTAATCGTGCCAAGTATTACACCACCACAGATATGACACCAAAAGAAATCCATGAACTGGGGTTAAAAGAAGTGGCACGTATTCGTGCTGAAATGGATAAGATTATTGAGCAAGTTGGTTTTAAAGGCACATTTGCTGAATTTGTGCACTTTTTACGTACTGATCCGCAATTTTACGCTAAAACACCGGAAGAGTTATTAAAAGAAGCATCGTACATAGCTAAAAAAATGGATGCACAATTACCTAAGCTATTTCACACCTTACCACGCATGCCTTATGGTGTTGCACCTGTGCCAGCAAGCATAGCGCCTAAGTACACGACTGGCCGTTACTCTGGGTCGAGTCGTGATGATCAAGCGGGTTATTACTGGGTTAACACTTATGCACTTGATAAGCGCCCTTTATATGTTTTAGAAGCACTTACTTTTCATGAAGCTGTACCTGGGCATCATTTACAGATTTCCCTTAATGCTGAATTAGAAAACCTACCAAGTTATCGTCAAGATGCTTATTTATCAGCATTTGGCGAAGGATGGGGATTATATTCTGAATACTTAGGTATTGAAGCGGGCTTTTATCAAGATCCATATAGTAACTTTGGTCGTTTAACTTATGAAATGTGGCGTGCAGCCCGTTTAGTGGTTGATACTGGCATGCACATGTACGGCTGGAGTCGCGATCGTGCGATGAAATTTATGAGCGAAAATACGGCGTTGTCTTTACACAATGTGAAAACTGAAACTGATCGTTATATTTCATGGCCAGCACAAGCACTATCATACAAAATTGGTGAGCTGACTATTAAACGCTTACGCAAAGAAACAGAGCAAGCATTAGGGCAAGACTTTGATGTACGCGAGTTCCATCATCAAATACTTCGTCATGGCTCTGTGCCAATGTCAGTATTAGAAGATCAAATCCATCGATACATTGAAACTGAGTTGACTAAACAAAAAAGCTAGCTTCTATCGACATGGATCGCTGCATTCAGTGCAGTGATCCATTAAAATCCTTTGCTTGAAATTTAATCTGCTTATATGCTCTCTACTGTAATAAGATTTTTACTAATATATTCGCTACTTAGCTTAAGTTTTTAGTATAAGTATTAGTGAAATGAGAAAACAACCAGCAAGGGGCGCTGCATGAGTAATTTAATAGTTTTTAGCATTGATGTGTTTGCCAGCTTATTTATAGTGGTATTTGGGTGTTTAGTTTTAGTTGTTATTTATTTTTATATCAGTGATGTAACTCAATCTAAACAAGCGATTAGACGTAATTATCCGGTAATAGGTCGGTTTAGATACTTTTTTGAGCGCCAAGGTGAGTTTTTTCGTCAATACTTTTTCGCTATGGATCGCGAAGAAATGCCATTTAATCGCGCCGATCGTAGTTGGGTTTATAAAGCGGCTAAAAATGTTGATCGTACCACCGCCTTTGGCTCAACTCAGAGCCTAGAAGTTACCGGGACCGTGATGTTTATGAACTGCGCGTTTCCTACCTTGGACGAAGAAGCGCTTGAACCTAGTGCAGTTACGTTAGGGCCGCATTGTCCAAATCCTTATATTACTAAATCGCTATTCAATATTTCAGGTATGAGTTTTGGTGCGTTATCAAAACCTGCTGTACGTGCGTTATCGCAAGGTGCCAAACTCGCTGGTTGTTGGATGAACACTGGTGAAGGTGGTTTAAGCCCTTATCACTTAGAAGGAGGTGCCGACATTGTGTTTCAAATTGGCACAGCTAAATATGGTGTGCGCGATGAACAAGGTAAATTAAGTCATGAGAAGCTCAAGCAAATAGCTGCGCATGAACAAGTAAAAATGTTTGAAATTAAAATGAGCCAAGGTGCGAAGCCTGGTAAAGGCGGTATGTTGCCAGGCAAAAAAGTGACTGCTGAAATTGCGGCTATTCGTGGTATCCCAGAAGGTCACGATTCAATTAGCCCAAATGGTCATCCTGAAGTTAAAAACCCTGCAGATTTACTTGATATGATTGCCTCGGTGCGCGAAACGACTGGCAAGCCAACCGGCTTTAAAGCGGTTATTGGCGCTTATGCATGGCTGGAAACCTTGTTTGCTGAGATCAATCATCGTGGTATTGAATCTGCGCCCGATTTTATTACCATCGATAGTGCTGATGGCGGTACCGGTGCTGCACCACAACCGCTGATGGATTCGGTGGGTTTACCACTGAAAGAAAGTTTACCTTTGGTTGTTAATATGCTCGAAAAGCATGGCCTGCGAGAGCGAATTAAAGTTATTGCGTCAGGCAAACTGATTGTGCCGTCTAAGGTTGCATGGGCGCTCGCGCTGGGCGCAGACTTTGTTGTATCGGCACGTGGTCATATGTTTGCTTTGGGTTGTATTCAAGCGCTGCAATGTAATAAAGACACTTGCCCAACAGGGATAACCACACACAACGAGCGGTTGCAACGTGGCTTAGATGTCGCCGATAAAGCGCAGCGCGTAGCAAACTACAATAAGTACATTCATTATGGTGCGGGTTTAATTGCTCACTCATGCGGGGTATTTAGTGCCCGTGAACTTGGCCGCCAGCATGTGCGCGTTGTGCAAGAAAACGGCCTGTCAGAGCCGCTTGATAAAATGTATGAAAATTATCAGTAATTTAAAAGATTAGGTAATAGAAGCTAGGTCCCGCCCAAATAGGTTGATAAAAGGCACTAAATAAAGTGCCTTTTGCTATTTTTATAAATTTAATTTAGTTGGCTTATCAATAAAGAGAAAAACTCTTCTTTGTTATTGCAAGTGTGGGCGTTGAGTACTAACTGCTCACCCAGCGCTAAAGTGTGGCGTTGTACGTCTAAACGCGCCTGCGCATCTTCAATGCCATCAATGTCAGCAACGTGTGCTAAGCCGATAGTGCGGCGTATTAGTTCTGTCCCACAGTAACCAATCGCGTCTTGTAATACTTGTTGCATAAAATACTCGCCATAACCAGCGGCTTTTAAATTGTTATCTGTGGTTTGCTCTGCAATAAATGTCAGCCACTGTTGTTCAAACAAAGAATAACTCTCTTGCAGGCAAGTCAGTAAATGGGTGTGATAGTTACGGCGTGTAACAAATTCACTAATACGAGCATTTTGCGCGCAGTAGTTTAATAATAAATTGCCGATAAATGAGCCGATATCAAAGCCAACTGGGCCAAAAAAGCCAAATTCAGGGTCGATCATCTTAGTGGTGTTTTGATCGACAAAAATACTGCCGCTATGCATATCACCATGTAATAGCGTCTGCGGGCATGATAAAAACTTAGCTTTTAGTTTTGCGATCGCTAAATGTAATGCGGTGTTATTTTGTAGTTTATTGACTGTACTTTGCAACTCGCTTGGATAGTTATTACGTTCATGTTCACGCAAGATATCGTTGAAAAACAAATCTTCAGTAATTTGGCACAATTCTGGATTGGTAAACTGACTGATTTTGGCTTTTTTATCTTGCGCGGTTAGGTAAAAGTCTGAGTTATAAAAACCGGTATGGCTTAAGTAGTGAGCTACATGTTGACCTAATAGCGGAAATTGCTCTGCGTTTATTTGTGCGCTACGCAAAATTTGTAAGTGACCAAGATCTTCTAAAATGGTCAGTGCTTGCTCTGGATTATGATGCAATACTTTTGCTGTGTAGTCAGGGCTTAATGCGCCGTGATTGAGTAAAACCTCAGCTTCAATGCGTGCTCGGTCAAGCGTTAATGGCCATGACTCACCCACACAGCGCGCATAAGGCAAGGCTTGCTTTAAAATAACGCTATTACTTTGCTCGTCGCTTATTCTAAAAACGAGATTTAAATTGCCATCTCCAAACTCATACGCCGATAACGTTTGGTCAGGATCAAACAAATCATATCCATCTTTAGTTACAAGATTTTTAATATAATCAATCGCATGCTGTGCATTAAAGGCAACGTATTCGGCCATCGGCGTACTCTCAGAAAATGATAAACGATAGCATTCTATACCTTCAACCGTTTAGATGTCTACACTTCTGTCTTGTGCGTTTTAAAAACTACTGTAAAATAACCTCAGCCTAACGATTATTCAGGATCAATCATGCAAGACCTCATAGCGAGCAGTTTAAAATATCAAAACAATACACTAAGCGTGTTAGACCAATACCTACTGCCGCATCAGCAGGTATGGCACGAATGTGATGATGTAGCCAGTATGAGGGATTTAATTCTAAGCTTAAAAATACGCGGCGCACCGCTGATTGGTTTAGGAGCAAGTTTGCTAGTTGCCCATTTGGCAGAGCAAGGCACAGCTAAAGTAGCATTAGCGCAGGCGATTGATGATTTAGAAGCCACTCGGCCAACTGCGGTTAATTTAATGCATTGTATGGCAAAGTTACGTATTGCATTACAACAAGATGATTATGTAACGGCAATTGTAAGCGCTGCTGTAACATTGTTTAATGAAGATATCGCCTTGTGTGAAAGCATGGCAAATCATGGTGCTGCATTGGTTAGCAGCGGCGATAATATTCTCACACATTGTAATACTGGTGCCTTAGCAACCGCAGGTATTGGTACTGCTCTTGGTGTTATTTATAAAGCGCAGCAACGTCATGGCGATATTCATGTATGGGTGGATGAAACGCGGCCATTATTGCAAGGCGGGCGTTTAACCGCGTTTGAACTTGAGCGCTGGCAAGTACCTTACACCTTAATTTGCGATAATATGGCAGCGAGTTTAATGGCTGATGGCAAGGTTGATAAAATTTTTGTCGGTGCAGATCGTATTGCTGCAAATGGTGACTTTGCTAATAAAGTAGGCACTTATAACTTAGCAGTACTGGCGCATTTTCATGACATCCCATTTTATGTAGTAGCGCCGCTAACAACCCTCGATGTAAACACAGCATGCGGTGCAGACATTGAAATAGAACAACGTAACAGCGCAGAAGTGCGCGGTGTAAGCGGAAGCTTTGGTGAAGCGCTATGGGCACCTACAAATGCTAACGTATATAATCCCGCATTTGATGTAACCCCCGCTAAGCTTATTACCGGCTGGGTACTCGATACTGGCGTTTATGACCAACAACAAGTTTTAGTTGGTGAATTAAAAAGGCTGGTTTAACAGCCTTTTGCCACATACACCCAGGCATTAATGCCGCTGCTAAATGACTCTTCAATACGGATGTAGTCATTAACTTCGTAGCTATCCGCGTTAGCAAGTTCCTCTAAGGTGATAGTAAAAATAGTGCCAGTTACTGTATCTGTTGGCAGGCCTGTTTTAATTAATGCTGGATGAAAACGCTGGCCGCTGCTTTTGTGCACGGCGGCGTCGGTGATCTCAACTTCGCCTAATACGTAACCTTGTAGTGTATCGGCTTGGCCTTCGAGCAAGCGGCTAAAGGTATCAAGCTGTACTTGCTCTAATTGCAGTGTGCCGTATGAAAATAACTTTTCCATTTAAACTCCATTATTAACAGATATCTAGTCTAATAAAGGAAACTGCTTAGCAATCTCAGATTCGGTGCTTTGTGCCACCCAGCCTTCGGTATTATTGAACAAACGGATCGCAGTAAATTCAGGATCGCTGCCCATATCAAACCAATGGGGAGTAAGCTCTGGTACTGAAATTAAATCACCCTGTTGGCAAAGTACTTGGTAAACCTTGTCATTAATATGCAGGCAAAATAATCCTTGGCCTTTTACAAAAAAGCGTACTTCGTCTTCACTATGGGTGTGCTCAAATAAAAACTTAGCACGTAATTCTGCAGCGTTCGGGTTGCCTTTTGCCAGCGAAATAACATCTACAGTTTGATAACCACCTTGTTGCTTTAAGCGTTCAATATCAGCGTTATAGGCGGAAATAATAGCTTCATGACTAGTATCAGCAGTAATCGTTTTTGTTGCTTGCCACTGCTCAAATCGTACATTTACTTTATTAAGCTCGGTGGCAATTTGTGCTGTATCTTGAGTGTTTAATAAAGCATTATTGCCGTTACAATCAGCAAAAATAGTCAGTTGGCTCATGCTAAATGCTCCACGGTGAATTGGCTAAAATCGTTAATATAGTTATGCGCAGGCGAGCTTGCTTGACCATCACGGATCAGGTGCAAGGTTTTTAAACCTGCGGCTTTGGCGGCATCAAGCTCGGCTGCCACATCACTTAAAAATAACACTTCATTAGCGGCAAAAGGTAGTTGCTCAATAATATTGTGATATGAACGTTGCTCTTGTTTAGCGCCGACTTGAGTATCAAAATAATCAGTAAACAAGGAGCGAATATCACCAAAGTCAGAGTAGTTGAAAATTAAATGCTGGGCTTTTACTGACCCTGATGAATACACATACAACTGCTGGCCGGCTTGTTGCTGTGCAACTAAAAAGTGGTAGGCATCTGGGTATAAATGGCCGGTAAAATCGCCATTTTCATAGCCAGTTTGCCAAATCAAACCTTGTAACTGTTTTAATGGAGTGATTTTTTTATCGTCACGGATCCATTCAAGTAAAGTGTTAATTACGACATCAATACTGGCATCTGGCTGTTCAATAACCACTTTTACGGCATAAATTTGTTCAGCTACAGCGCTTTGCTCTTGATGAGTTTTTACAAATTCGGGGAGTTGCTTTGCGGCATATGGAAATAGTACGTCTTTAACAAACGAAATACGGGTAATAGTGCCTTCAATATCGGTCAGCAGTGCTTTGATCATGATTCTAATCCTACTAATTTTAAGCGTTCTATCTCACATGCAAATAAAAACTCAAGGCCTTCTAATTGACGGCGTACTTCACCAATAGTGCGACCCACTACATACAAACCGTGGCCGCGAATAAGCACGCCGTGCTCAATAGGCGTGTGTAAGTGGTGATCGCTCACTAATAAACTCAAGCGATCAATATCTTGGTCGTTATCAAAGATTGGAATACTCAAGGTGTCTAAATGTGAAGTAATGCCGGTTAGTGACTTTTGCATTTCGTAGCCGTGTAAGTCTAGGCTGTGACCTTTAATAACCCGAGATAATACCGTCGCAGCAACCGAATGAGTGTGCAATACATAATTAGCAGCAGGAATAAGTTTATACATGCACAAATGCAATTCGGTTTCAGCTGAGGGTTTGGCGGCGCTAGCGCTACGATTACCGACATGATCCAGTTCAATAAAGGTATGCGACCCTAATTGACCTTTGTCAAAACCGCTGGCAGTAACCACAAAACCGGTGTTAGTTCGCGCTGAAAAATTACCACCCGTAGCTGGCACCCAACCACGTTGACTGATCCACTTTCCTGCTTCTATAAGTTCTGAAATAGCGGTATTGTTATGCATACATTCCTCATACTTTTTTAGACGGCTATACATCTGTTAACAGCAATGATAGCATCGCTTTGGGCGCAAAACCATCATTAAGGGTAACCAGTGTTTGAAAGTAAATTGCCAAATTTAGGCACCAGTATTTTTAGTCAAATGACTGCTTTAGCAAATCAATTCGAAGCGATTAATTTATCGCAGGGTTTTCCTGAGTTTGATGCGCCTGAGCTACTTAAAAAACAGCTTAATCATTATGTGCTTGAAGGAGTGAATCAATATTCACCTTCATCTGGTGTACCGCGCCTGCAGCAACAAATTGCCCAGTTAGCAAAACGAAAATATGCGGCTGAAATAGATGCCGCGCAGCAAGTAACGGTAACCTCTGGCGCGACCGAGGCCTTGTTTGTTGCCATTCAGGCGCTGGTGCGCGAAGGTGATGAAGTCATTGTGTTTGACCCCGCTTATGATTCATACCAGCCAGCGATTGAATTGGCCGGTGGTCAGTCAGTCAATATTGCTCTGCATGCTCCGAGTTATGCAATTGACTGGCAAACGGTGGCTGCGGCTATCAATAGCAAAACGCGGGCTATTATAATCAACACCCCACATAACCCAAGTGGTAAAACGTTAAAACAGCACGATATTAATGCTCTAAAAGCCTTAGTAATTAAGCATGACTTATACCTGATAAGTGATGAAGTATACGAGCATATTACTTTTGATCAGCAACCACATTTAAGTGTGCTGCGTGATAACGAATTGTTTGCTCGCAGCTTTGTGATCTCAAGCTTTGGCAAGACTTTTCACAGCACCGGCTGGAAAATGGGTTACTGCATCGCACCCGCTGCACTTGCGGCCGAGTTTCGTAAAATTCACCAATATGTGACTTTTTCAAGCTTTACGCCGGCACAACATGCATTAGCCGATATGTTAGAACAGCAAGGTGAGCATGTGGATGAGCTCAGTGAGTTTTATCAACAAAAGCGTGATGTACTTAGTAAAGCACTAAAAGATAGCCGCTTTACCATTTTACCAAGTGAAGGCACCTACTTTTTACTGCTTGATTACAGCGATGTATCGGATTTAAATGACGTAGAATTTTGCCAGTGGTTAGTAGAACAAGCAGGCGTTGCAGCCATTCCACTAAGCGTGTTTTATCAGCAACCAAGCAACGATAAAGTTATTCGCTTATGCTTTGCTAAAAATGACGCCACGCTATTACAAGCCGCGGAGATTTTATGTCAACTTTAACCCTAGCACTGATACAAACATCGCTTAATTGGTTAGATAAAGACGCCAACTTGGCACACTTTGGCAGTAAAATAGCTGATATAGATAAATCAGTAGAGCTTATTTTATTGCCAGAAACCTTTGCTACCGGCTTTGCTATTAACCTTGATTGCGCAGAGCCGGATCATCAGTTAAAGCAAGGCAAAGTGCTTGATTGGATGATCGCGTCGGCAAAATCAAGCAATGCGGTAATTGCAGGCTCGGTATTGGTAACGCAAGGAAATAAAAAAGCTAATCGCTTTTATTGGGCATGGCCCAATGGCGAAGTGAAATATTACGACAAACGGCATTTATTTTGTTTGGGCAAAGAAGGTAACTTTGTGAAAGCGGGTGAACGACGCGAAGTGTTCACTCTAAATAGCTTTAGAATTTTACCGCAAGTATGTTACGACTTACGCTTTCCGGTATTTCAGCGTAACCGCAACGACTACGATGTGATGGTGAATGTCGCCAACTGGCCAGCGGCACGACGCAAAGTATGGGATACCCTATTGATGGCGCGGGCGATGGAAAACCAGTGTTATGTGATTGGGGTTAACCGTATAGGTGATGATGGCAACGGCGTCGCACACAATGGTGGCACAGCTGTATATGACTTTAAAGGTGATACGTTAGCAGCCGCTACTGATAACAAAGCTGATGTTGTTATTATCACTTTGGGCAAACAGCCGCTTGAGCTCTTTAAGCAAAGTTTCCCGGCGCATTTAGATGCCGATGGGTTTAGTTTGGGTTATTAAGATAAAGAGACTGTTTAGCCTCTTTACCCGTTTTACACAGAAGCACTGTAGGTGAGTTTGATCGCAGCGAAACCCGACAACATACAAAAAAAAATAATCTACAGGCTTGTATCAATACAAGGCCGTTTATCTGCGATGAATTTTTACCTGCTCACCCAATCGTTACGAGAGAATACCTAGGCTAGGTTAAAGTATTGATTTAATAGGTAGCAACCTATTGCATTACTATGATGTATCAGTTAGTTATCCGGTTTTTTATCTGCATTGTGATTATATGGTTGGCACAATATCTGAATTTCGTGATGCCCATCATATAATTTAAATAACTCATCGCCCCCAGTTTTGTTAAAAAATTGAGATAGGGTTATTTTGTCCTGCTCATACTCCATTAGTAACCAAAAGCCGTAAAAACCTTTAAACCAAAAATAATAGAATATCGCTGCGAAAAAAAATACTAGATAGGCTGCTTTACCTACTTTCTTTTTATATTTTAAACAACTAAGGAACAACCAAATACAACTCAATATTGCTAAAATTAAGAATGCTGAAAAAGGAGTAATAACTACTTCAATGTTGTCCCAGCGAGAGCTTAGACAAGAAGCATATCGGTCTGAAACTATTGTGTAAATTAAAGTGATTTTGAAAAGGAAGTACAATAATACAGTTGTAAAAACTGCATATAAAATACCACTTTCTTTGTCCTCATTGTTATTCAACTTGTAGCCTTAGAAAATATTTTGGTGTTTTTAAAAAGAAAAGTCAGAACGATTTTTGAATTTGGTTTAAGAGCTGACTTATGTGTTCTATTTGATATTACATTACACAACTTAGCGGAAGGGATCTAGAGTTTAGTTTTCTGGCCGCACTGCGTGCGTTTAACTTTGTTCCAGACAAAGTTTGGTCGAACCCTAGTCGAGGGTTCTCACCCGCCTTCATTGGTGTAAAGGTTACGGACATAAAACAATAGGCTTTTCATTCTGAAATTTGTGTCAAACGTGGGGATGGGCTTGCTTACGTCCATGTAACCAATCGCTTCGCGACGCTTGCAGCGGCCTAAAATGTTCCTGACATTTTATCGAACCCTGGTCGAGGGTTCTCACCCGCCTTCTGCCATTTTTAACAACAAAAAAAGCCCCACAATAAATTGCGGGGCTTTTTTCGTTATTAAATGGCGGAGAAGGAGGGATTCGAACCCTCGATAGAGCTACAAACCCTATACTCCCTTAGCAGGGGAGCGCCTTCGGCCACTCGGCCACCTCTCCGGCGCATAAATTGTCATTTTGATAATCGAGTGAACCACCAAAACGTAATAATGGTGGAGAGATAGGGATTTGAACCCTAGAGGGGCTATAAACCCCTGCCGGTTTTCAAGACCGGTGCATTCGACCACTCTGCCATCTCTCCGTTGGGAAAGAATAATACGCAGGTGATTGGGGTGTGTAAATAGGAAAAAGATCGTTTGCTGTTTTTTTGTTCTAAAAAAGAGGTTTTTTTATAAAAAAGGAGTTTTTAGGGAGTTTAAAGAAGGGGTTGCAGCAAACGAGGGAGCTAAATAAGTAGTTTCATTTAGTGGTTGGGTGTTTGCTGCACCGCTAAAGTAATCATGGTTGGGTGATTACTTGTATTGAACTGCGCCGCCAAGAGCTAGCTTTTTGCCGAAACGGTTAAGTCTGGCAAGCATTTTTGCTTTGCGGTTGGTCGGTTTTACTGCAACATGGGTAGCTGCATTTTCGTTTAATGTATTTACTGGGTTCATTACTTTGCTCCGGGTTATGTCTGTTTTGACAACACGGCTATTCTGAGCTTTTTTTGCACAAAAATAAAACGATAAAAATTAGGGTGGTCGGATAGAAATAACTAATCCGAATTGTTTTTATTAAGGTATGATTCAGATAGTACGTACTGAGTATTATGCATGGTTATGAAATTTAAAGTCGCCTAAATCACTTGTTTAAAAGCAATATTACACTACCACTGATATTTTAATGCATTAGATAATAAATAAAGTGACTAATTATTCAGATTAATTTATTTTTTGAAAATGTCTATTTCCCTACTTTTGAATAGGCTGGTATCCAGATGCTAATAATTATTAAACCAAGTACGCAAAAAAAACATAAAAAAAATTGCACTTGGTTATTAGAGCAGTGTCAAAAACGTCAAATTAGTTACACTATTTTTTACACCACAGGACATTTTACCAATGATTGCCAAAAAATAACGGTTTTGGCTCAGTCACAAAAGCGCGTTGTTGTGCTCGGTGGTGATGGCAGCCTGCATTTGGCTGTAAACGCATTGATGGGATTGAGTTGCTCGTTGGCGTTATTGCCTCAGGGGACGGGTAATGATTTTGCACGCGGCTTTGGCTGTTCAAACTCAGCTTGGCGTAATGCTATTTTTAGTGAGCATCAAGTAAAAATCGATATTGGCCAAATAAATAGCCGTTACTTTATTAATATTGCGGGGGTTGGCTTTGATGCGCATGTAGTACAGGCATTGCAAACCAAGCCTGCATTATCCGCTTTAAGTTATAGTTTAGCTGGCTTTAAGTGTTTATTCGTTTATCAGCCTTCTCGCTTGGCTGGGAGTTTTGCAGGGCAGCAATGCGAATATGGTAATTTGATTACTGTATTTGCAAATCATCATTATTTTGGTGGGGGGTTGATGATAGCGCCAAAAGCACAATTGAATAGTGGCTATTTAGAGTGCTATCGCGTGCCTACGCGTGGTTTGTTAGGTCACCTCTACAGTTTTGTGCGCTTATTGCTACGTAAGCACCACGGTATGAAAGAGCTCAACTACCAGCGCTTAGAAATTGCTTATATAAATACGCCTGATTTACCAATCGAAGCAGATGGTGAGCTGGTAGGCGTTACCCCAGCGGTGGTGATTATTCATCCGCTCGCGTTGCGTTTTTGTATGCCGCAATGTTAAATGACGAGTAATATGTTAGTAATAAAAAAGCGCCTAACAAGTATGCGCTTTTGGCGTTAGTTGCGTATATACGCATTCTAACTGGGGATGGAGCGTTTATTAGCAAATGATGCTTTATTAGACTCAATAAACGCTTTAATTCTTTTTGTTGGAGTCAGTACAATAGCATTACCAAGCAGTACTAAACTAAAGCCGATAAACGTATTGGCTTGCCAACTAAAACCTTCAAATAATGTACTTAAAGTCACTGCAACTAATGGAAATAACACAATCACATAGCTGGCACGTTCTGGGCCGATATTTTTTAGTAGTGCAAAGTAACATGCAAATGCAATAACCGTCCCAAACACCGATAAATAAACTAATGAATACCAGTAGCTTGCTGGGGCCGACAGGCTAAAATCGGCACCGCTGATGATTACATATACAAATAAACCAATAGCGCTGTATAACATGCCCCATGCATTGCCCTGCATGACGCCAATACGTTGTTGAGAGTTACGTACGCTGATCATATTCCCTAATGAAGCCACAAAGGTGCCAGCTAAGGCAAGTAGCAAACCGACCAACGCCCCATTACTCAAGTCGAACTGCTGTAATTGTGGCCAAAACAGACTGATGATGCCCAATACCCCTATCAATGCACCCGTATATATACGTTTAGCTATGGGTTTACCAAAAAATAATCGGGTATTTACAATGTTCATTAATAACAACATTGAAAAGGCGATTGATGCCATGGCTGACGTTAAATAATGTTGTGCCCAGTAAAGTACTAAGTAATTAAGGCCAAAGTTACACAGTGCTAGTAATACGAAAAAGCCATGATCGCGACGACTATAATTCATCGGTAATTTTTTAATATTCACCCATACCCACATTAGAATTGCAGCCAAACTAAAGCGATAAAATAGTGAAACTTCAACGGCGATATCGCCAAGTTGAAATTCGATTGCGAGCCAGGTAGAGCCCCAAATTAAAACGGTTAGTGCATAAAGCACGATACTTTTCATGGCCTTGGTCCATTATGTCGATTAAGTGTTTATTTTAAGATACTTCTGTATACTTAACATACACAGAAAACTATAAATGCAACCTATACAGATTGTACGGCTTTAAGGTGTCTACTATGTCGCTGGTGATCAGCAAAACCAACCATGACTTTTTATATCAGCAAGTAATGCAGCTGGTGCGTGAGCTGAGTGAGCAGGGGACACTATTACCAGGCGAAAAACTCCCCTCATTACGTAAAATGGCCACTAAGCTGAATGTCAGTATTCCGACGGTGAAATTGGCTTACCAATCACTTGAGGCACAAGGTTTGGTTGAAGCACGAGAAAAGTCAGGCTATTTTTTAAAAACGGCACATACCCAGTTAGCGCGGCCAAAGCGGGTTAAACTCAATCGTGAGCCAGTTTCGGTCAACATGCAGGTATTAATTGAGCAAGTGTATGATGCAATTCATCAAGCCGATGTCGTACCGTTTGGCATTGCTAATCCTGTTGCTGCCGCTCCAACTGATAAAATGCTAAGTCGTACGATGCGCCGGGTTATGTCGATTGCCGGCAGTCGCGCCATAAATTATGGTGCGATGGATGGTTTTGCACCATTGAAAAAGCAGTTAATCCATCGTTATTTAGATTTTGGCATTGGTGTTGACTCGCAAGAACTTGTGATCACCAACGGTGCTCAAGAAGCACTGGCGATCGCGCTAAAATGTGTCACTAAAGTAGGTGATGTGGTGGCGATCGAGTCACCTTGTTATTTTGGTATCATTGAATTGATCGAAAGCCTGGGCCTCAAGGCGCTCGAGATCCCGCTGTGTCCTGATGATGGGATCTGGCTTGATGATCTGAGCCAGGCTTTACATGATCACGATATTAAAGCCTGTGTGTTCTCTACTTCGATCAATAATCCTGTGGGTAGTTTTATGCCTGATCATAAGCGTAAACAATTAGTAGAGTTATTGGAATCTCAAGATGTGGTGCTAATTGAAGATGATGTGTATGGTGATTTACATTTTACCCCGCAGCGCGGTACACCCGCTCAGGCTTACTCAACAAAAGGGTTGGTATTAACCTGTGCATCGTTTTCTAAAACTGCGGCGCCGAGTTATCGTGTTGGCTGGTTGATTGCCGGAAAGTTTGCTGCCAAAGCGCGTCGCTATAAGCGTGCATTGAGTTGTTCTACTTCATTGATCAATCAATGGACGTTATATGAATTTATAGTTAGTGGTGATTATGATCGTAATATAAAACTACTGCGACAGCGTCTACGTTCTAATAAAGAACGAATGATCTGGTGTTTACAACAGGCCTTTCCGAGTACCGCTAGGATCAGCGATCCGCAAGGCGGATGTGTGATCTGGATTGATTTAGGTGCGGCTTACGATAGTGTAAAACTATTTCAACTGGCATTAGAAAGTGGCATTAGCATTACTCCTGGCTATATTTTTTCAGCCACTAATAAATATCGCAGTTGTATTCGATTAAGTTATGGTTTGCCATGGGGTGAAAAAATTGAACAAGCTATTATAAAGCTAGGTGAGTTAGTGCATTTAGCGAAGAAATAGCATGGCATAAAAAAGCAGCACCTTTAAAAAAGAGTGCTGCTAAAGGGATATCAAACTTTTAGCGTTTAGAACCTGAGTTCAAGTTAGTTATTTTGTTTATAACTAAATAATTGGTAGTCTTTCAATTCTGGAACTAGTTTAACTAATTGTTGCTCTTGATCAGCAATGGTTGAAAAATTACCGCACAGTGCATCAGCGCGTTTTTCAAGTTGGTTAGCTTGTTGCTCAACTTTGGCTTCAATTTCAGCTCCCATATTTTCCATGCGTTGTTCAAAGGCTTGCATATCGCCACCAGAGCCCATTAGTTCTGAACCTACAGCCATTAAAATACTACCCATCGATTGCATCATCGCAGCTTGTACAGCGCTTTCTATTTGCTCATCAAATTGGCTTTCAAAGTTTTCGCCAAATTGGCTAAAGCTTTGTTGGCCCATTACAAAAGCGCCTTGTTGGTAAAAGGTGTTTTGTACTTCTACCTGAATATCAGCCATTAATTCATTAATGCTATCTAGGCCATCGATATTAAATGCATTGGCGACTTCTTCAATGGCGACCCCGGCAATTTTAACGCCTTCAATAGCAATGTTCGCGACTTCTGGTAATTGGCTACGCAGACTGTCTGAATAATTACTGATAGCTTGGTGTTGTTGACTGTTGAGTGTCAAAGTTTGGCCATCAATCATTAACTCGCCACTATTTATAAAAGTCATAGTGTGGTTATCAGCTGTAAAAATTTCTAATTCATTTGGCTTAATACGCACATCATTTTTAAATTCAACGTCACATGTGTCGCCGCTAAAAGAAATATTCGTCTCATTGTCATTGTGTGCCATTGCCCCTGTGGCAATGAATAAAGAACTTATTAATAGTAATTTTTTCATTTTTATTTCCTGCTAATTTGTTGATTATGACCAGTACGCATTTAACGTATTTAATACTTATCAAGTTTAATGCCAATAATTATTGGCATTTAAAAACAATGAGTTAATTGTTTTTTTCCCTTTTTTAATTACATTTAAATGTTATAAAAAAGCCATTTTTTAGTCATTTTGACTAATTTACATTAATACATAAAAGATACTTATCGTTTCGATAAAAAACTCTCACTTTCCAGAACTCAAATTTAGCGCTATTTATTCACAATATCGACATAACACTATTTTAGAATTGCGTTATGGCTTTATTTTGGTGCTTTTTCATACGGTGAAATAGTGCTGAACATTTTTAATTTACCAATGATAGTGATAAAAAATCCTTAATTGGTCTCAAACACTTTATGGAGTGGGTTGTGGGTAAGACATTTAGTTACGATGCGCTAGATGACGATTTTGTTGAAGACGAGTACGAAATGGTCGGGCGTAATCAACACGACAAGAATAAGCAAAAGGTTAAGAAAAAGTTGGAAGACTACCTTGAGCAAAAACGCTTGCGTAAAAACTTGGGCGATGATGACTTAGATGAGTATTTAAACGACTAAGAGATAATTTAAATAAAGAGGCAATTTGCCTCTTTATTGCTTTTAGAGTTTAGATATTACTGCTTTTAAGGGCTTTGATAATAGCACCTTCGATTTGTTGCGGTTTGGTAAATGGTGCAAAGCGTTTAATTGCCTCGCCGTCGCGGCCAACTAAAAATTTAGTGAAATTCCATTTTATTTTGCGGGTTAAAAATCCAGGTAAGGCTGATTTTAAATGCCTGAATACGGGGTGGGCGTTTTCGCCATTAACATCAATTTTGCTCATCATCACAAAATCAACACCGTAGTTAATTAAACAACCTTGCGCTATTTCTTTTGCGCCGCCAGGCTCTTGTTTGCCGAATTGATTGCACGGAAAACCAATAATTACTAACCCTTGATCAGCGTATTTTGCATGTAATTGTTGTAAACCTTCGTACTGTGGAGTGAAGCCACATTTACTGGCAGTGTTGACAATTAACACAACTTTGCCTGCGAAATCTGAAAAATCAATGCTTTGGCCTTGCAGATTGCTGGCTGAAAGTTGATAGAAGTCGTTCATGTTGCTCTCTTGTTATTGTTGTTTGTTAAATTCTATCCTGAGTTGTGACAGACATACAGCTTAAATTATCATCATATTGCATAGACCATTTTATTTTAGCTTGCATGATTAAAGCTTGTGAGTAAATGTTCAATCAATAATCGCACTCTGTACGGCATTAAATCTTTACGTGGATACACTAACCAAGAGGCATTGTCTGTTACCTGAAACTCATCAAGTAAGGTAATTAGTTGCCCGTTTTCAATATACTTATCAACAATATCAGTGGCTAAATGGGCAATGCCCAAGCCTGCTAATGTCGCAGATAATAGTGCGCGCGGATGGTTACTGCGCCAGTTGCCGGCAACTTTTACCTCTTTAATATCGCCGGCAAAATTAAATCGCCAACGTTTCCCCATGGCAATTAAGCAATTATGAGCGGTTAATTGTTGAGGCGTAGTTGGGGTTGGGTGATGTGCTAAATATTCTGGACTGGCAACGAGAGTCATGATTCGCGGGCTAAGTGGTCGTGCAATTAAGTTAGAGTCTTGCATGCGGCCAAAACGGATCGCTAAATCAAAACCTTCTTCAACTAAGTCGACATTACGATTGTTGAAGTCCATATCTACTTCAACCTCAGGGTAGCGTTTTACAAACTCAACAATTTTAGGTGCTACATGACATGCAACAAATTCACCAGCACCAGAAATTCTAATGATCCCTTTGGGTTTACGTTGCTCACCTTGCAGTTGATTATTAGCATCAATTAGCTCTTGTTTAATTGCTTTGAGCTTTACGGCATATTCGCGGCCGGCATCGGTGAGGCTTATTTTTCGGGTAGTACGTTGAAATAGCAATGAGCCTAAGCGGTTTTCAAGTTGCTGTACTTGGCGGCTAATATGTGAAGTTGATACTTCCATGACTTTGGCTGCTTTGGTAAAGCTGCCATGTTCAACCACATGTAAAAATTCATCAAGGCCATGCCACATAATTTAGTTCTCAAATATTAAGTAATTATAGTTTATACCATCTATTGTTGCAGCTGTGCAAAAGTGATTCTCTGAGCTTAGTCTTTAAATTAATGCTTAAATCCCTACAATTAGATGGTCACCAAATTTTAGCTCACACTAAATAATGAGCATCTCTAAGCAATGGAGCAAGCATGTTAAATTTCAGTTTTGCAAACCCAACCAAAATTCATTTCGGCGAACAACAAATCGCTTTAATTAAAAATGAGATCCCTGCAGACGCAAAAGTATTAGTTACTTATGGTGGCGGCAGTATTAAAAGTAATGGCGTCTATGATCAAGTCGTCGATGCGTTAAGTGAACATACGTGGTTTGAGTTTGCCGGTATTGAGCCTAACCCAAGTTATCAAACATGTATGAAAGCCGTTGCTTTGGTTAAAGAAAAGCAAGTTGATTACATTCTTGCAGTTGGTGGTGGTTCAGTCGCTGATGGTAGTAAATTTATTGCCGCAGCAGCTAATTATGACGGCGAGCCATGGGATATTTTATCAAAAGGTGGCGAGATTAAATCTGCTATTGCTCTTGGTGTGGTATTAACGTTACCAGCAACGGGCTCTGAGTCAAACGGCAATAGTGTTGTTTCAAATCTTGACACTCACGAAAAACTTGCATTTGCTAGTCCATTTGTATTGCCAAAATTTGCAGTACTCGACCCTGCAGTGACTTTTTCATTGCCTGAGCGCCAAGTGGCGAACGGTATTGTTGATGCATTTGTGCATACTATGGAGCAGTATTTAACCTACGATGTAGGTGCTAAGCTGCAAGACCGTTTCGCTGAAGGTATTTTAATGACCTTAATCGAAGAGGGCCCTAAAGCGTTCAGTGAGCCTGATAACTATCAAGTACGTGCAAATATTATGTGGTCAGCAACGATGGCATTAAACGGCTTAATTGGAGCGGGTGTACCACAAGATTGGTCCACTCATATGTTGGGCCATGAAATGACTGCGATGTATGGCCTTGACCACGCGCAAACGCTTGCGATTGTATTACCTCGTATGATGGCTGAGCAAACAGAAACTAAGCGCGGTAAAATCTTACAGTACGCAGAACGCGTTTTAGGATTAGATATCAGTGATGAAGATGCAGCAATTGAACAAGCAATTAATGCAACTGAAGCGTTTTTTCACAGTGTGAATATGCCAACGCGTTTAAGTGATTATAACTTAGGCGAAGAAGTCGCTGATAAAATTGTTGAGCAACTTGAACGCCACGGTATGACGGCTATTGGCGAACGTGGTCAGGTCACTCTAGATAAAAGCCGTGCTATTTTATTAGCCAGCGTTTAAAGCTACTTTTAGCGCATTACTAATGTGCTAATTTAAGATCAAAAATAAACCCATACCAACCAGTGTTGTGTAGTAAATGTTGTGCGTTTTATACGCGACAATAATGGCTGCTATTGCCGCACTGAGGTATGGGTTTTGCCAATCTAAATTTATTCCCTCATCTGTTACAAACACTATAGGTACCCAAATCGCGGTAAGTACCGCCGGTGCGCTAAAACTTAGAAACTGCTGCATTTTAGGGCCAACTTTAAATGGTAGGTCACGATGTAAAAATAAGTAACGGGTAAAAAAGGTAATACACGCCATAAGTAAAATAGTGCTCATCATCAGTTATGCTCCAATTTATCTTGGATACGGCTAATAAGGTAACCGATAGTCATCGCCGATAGTGCCGCGGCTACTAACCATAGTTCAAACCCCTGGCTTTTTAAAACGGTAGCGACAACACCAGCGCTTACAACCGTTGCCAATGTAGCGAGATTTTTAATACCAGGAATTACTAATGCAATAAAAGTTGCAGCAATAGCAAAGTCTAAGCCTAAATTAGTGAGATCAGGTAGCAGACTGCCCGCTACGATGCCAATTAATGTCCACAAGTTCCAAGTAATATAAAAGCTAAAGCCGGCACTGAGCGCGTAGATCAAGCGAGTTTTAGTTCGATAAGCTTTGCGATGATGGGAAAACGCAAACAGCTCATCAGTGAGTACAAAGCTTACCGGTAAGCGCCAACGCAGCGGCTGATCAATCACTTTATGACGCACCGCTAAGCCGTATAAAAAGTGCCGTGAGCTAATTATGAAGGTGGTGAATAAAATAGTTAATAAAGGCGTATTGCCAGCCATTAGCTCTATAGCGACTAGTTGGGCGGAACCGGCAAACACTAATAATGACATAGCTTGGGTTTCAAATGCGCTAAAGCCATTTTGTATTGCCAGTGAACCACATAAAATCCCCCAAGGGATCACTGCTAAACACAGTGGTAGCATATCTAAAAAGCCTTTTAGGAGTGCGCGTTTGGTGCTAAGTGTCATTAATATTATTCATTACGGTAATTAATGCCCTTAGTCTGCCATAGATCAATTAACCCTGAACAGCGAAGATGCTAAATTAACAAAAGTTTGAAATAATAAGCTTTTACGCAAAAGAGGTTAAGCATGCACAAAATTAAAGTATGGGATGGGTTTATTCGCAGTTTCCATTGGTTATTAGTTATTGCAATTGCGGCGCTGTATTTTAGTGCTGAAGAAGGCATGATGGAATTACACTTTGTGGCTGGCTTTTTCACCTTAGCGCTACTAGTAACACGCCTTATTTGGGGCTTGATTGGTAGCAAAACAGCTAAGTTAAGTGCATTGCTTCATTCACCTAGCGCAGCACTAAAATCATTTAAACAAACAGATAATAAACCAGGCCATGGCGCAGCGGGCAGCTACATGGTGTTGGCATTTTTTATTTTATTACTGGCGCAGTTAGTAAGCGGCTTAATGACCACCGATGATATTTTGACAGATGGCCCATTAGTGCAGTATGTATCAAGTAATGTAGTTGAATGGGCCGGCTGGGTGCATCATAAAAACTTTGATTTATTGTTGTACGCGATTATTCTCCATATTGTGGCAATTGTAATTTATCGCATCAAAGGCAAAAATTTAGTCAAAGCAATGGTTACGGGCTATGCCGCTGAAAAAAATAATGATAGTAATGAAGAGCTTACAAAATCACCGTGGACTGCGATAATTATTTTTGTCGTTGTATTTGCGGCATTACTGATGACATGGGGCGCAGAACCTGTGGCTTACTTGTTTAGTTAAACGGTTCAACAGATCAAAAGCGGCGCTAATTAAGCGCCGTTTTAGTTTTAAGATGATCGCATTAAAGATTAGTCTTTAAATGATGTGTGGCAATCTTTACAGCCTTTAGCCCATGGGCCAAATGCTTTAGCAATTACTTTTTTATCACCTGTTTGCGCGGCAACGGCTAGTTCATCAGCATATTGTTGGAATGCTACCGCTTTTTTCATAAAGGTTTCGTTATCGCTCCAAATAGCAGGTAATGCAGATGTTTCGCCTTTATCACTGCCTGCAACGAATGCTTCCCATGGCATTTTTGATAATGCAGCGGCATTATTTGCACGGTGCTTAAAACGCTCAGCATCAAAAGGTACTTTGCCCTTTAGCATGTCACCCATATCACCAATTTGGACACGGATCATTGAAAACGCCGCTTGGCGGTACTCAATGGCGTCACTAGGCTCTTCAAATACAGAGTTTGCTGTTGCACCAAATGTTAGTGCACAAAGTGTTGCACCTAAAAATAATTGCTTTAACTTCATTCCTTTTGCCCCTTATATGTAATTCATTGCTTGTATAGCAGCTGTTGTATATCAGCAAGTCAGATTATTCAAGTGTATTGCGGTTAAACTGAACTGTTATTGAATTATAAAACTAAGATCATGCCTTAATTATTTATATCAATGTCAGCAAAGATCATTCCTCTGCGCATACTACGGGTTGCTAAAAATACTTCACCCAGTAATGACATAAATGCACAAATAAGTAGTGCCATTGCGCCAACAAAACAACTGCCGATGGAAACACCTAAATTAACTGATTGGATATGAGACAAAAATAACAGCATGACCACGGCGCAAACAAGTACCGCACTTAATACACTTAAACTAAAGGCAATATGGATACAGCGAGAGCGTTTCAGCAGTGCTCGTAGCTCGGTTGTTAGCGATGAATTAAACTCTTCATCGGTACTTACCTTTAATTTTCGTTCAAGTTGACGAGCACGGTCGGTAATTCGAGCTAAGCGATTAGATAAAACGCCCAGCGTAGCAGCAATACCAGTAATTAAAAAAACCGGCGCAACGGCTGTTTGGATTACTTTTGCCATTGTTAAAATATTTATAACATCAGAGTTCATTGGTTCCCTTTTAGGTATATTGGTGTGCTTTAGTTCTATTTGTTTACAAACATTTACATTTTCACTTTTCAGTTTTTAAACATTAAAAACAGATGTTTAGTGTTATTTTTTTCGGTTTTCTATTTGCCTTTGTAATTTTAATGTAATCGAGTTGTTGTTATTTTGGGTGTTGAAGTTCTATATTAGTCTCGCACTTAATTTATGATCACCAATAAATACAATAATACATAACATATCCCAGGGGAAATCATGTCTAAGAATCTAATAAAAAGAACGGCGGTTGCAACCGCTGTAACAAGTATCTTAGTTACAGGCGCTGTAAATGCAAATACAATAAATAACAGCGTACTTAAGCATACCAGCTACACGCCAGTATCACAGACCGATATTGTAAATAAAAATCAACCATCAGCATACCTTGTTGTTTTAAAAACAAAAACAGCAGCTGATATGATGGAGCAGGGGGTCTACAATGTTTCTGATGCTCGTCAGAGCTATAATCAAGTTGCAACGTTACAAAGCCAAGTTCAAGATAAGCTATTTACCCTTGATAGCAATGTAAAAGTACTTGGTTCAACTAAAATTTTGGCGCCGACGTTAATTGTTCAAGCAAGCCAAGGTGCACTAGATAGAATTGCAAAAGACTCGCGTGTAGAGCGTGTTTTACCTATGTTTGATTACGACCTTCATGTTGCAGCAACTGCTGACTACATCAAAGCGTCACCATTAGTAACAAATGGTACAGTAACAGGTGCAACGCAAACTGTTGCAGTACTAGATACAGGTATTGATTATACTCACAAAATTTTTGGTGGTGAAGGAACTGTTGAAGCTTATGAAGCAGCTCAAGCAGATCCAACTGCAGTGACTTGGCCACAAGGTCAAGTTATGGGTGGTTATGACTTCATGCGTGATGATGCTGATCCAATTGAAAATGATCCAGCTACTCCAACAGAAGAAGATGCAGCAACTAGCCATGGTACATCTGTATCTCACTCTGTCACTGGTATTGCACCAGCGGTGGAGCTATACGTGTATTCAGTGTGTGGCGGTGGTTGTCCAAGTGCAGCACAGGTTTCGGCATTAGAAGCCGCTATGGATCCAAATGGTGATGGTGATTCAGAAGACCGAGTTGATGTAATCAATATGTCTTTAGGTGGAGAGTTTGGTGACACATACATCGGTGGTGGTACGCAGTTTTTAATTCAGCAAGCCGTAGATGCAGGTGTGAACGTTGTTATTTCTGCTGGTAATGATGGTGATAACCCATTCCGCATTGGCGGTCCTTCTACGACGCCAAATGCACTCTCTGTTGGCGCGATGACGCATCCTGCAAATGATGTTGGCGTTGCATCTGGCACAGTTGAAGGTGCAGAGACCACAATTCAGCCGTCAGGTTTTGGTCCACAAACTGCGTTTGTAATGACAGATGCCGATGCTGAAGTTGTTTACCCTGAAGAAAACCAAAATGGCTGCGTGGCATTTTCTGCTGAAACTGACTTTACTGGCAAAGCGGTAATTATTGACCGTGGTGCCTGTAATTTCACTCAAAAAGTATTAAGCGCTCAAGATCGTGGTGCTAAGTTTGTATTTGTAGCAAATAATGTTGATGATGGTACGCCTGCGCCAATGGGTGGCTTTGATGCAGCAGTAACAATTCCTAATGTCGGTATTAATTTTGCTGCAGGGGCAGCAATGAAAGCTGCTTTAACAGCCGGTGAAATGCCAACATATAGCATAACGATTGAACGTAAAGTGCTAGCGGGTGCAGTTGCATCGTTCTCATCTCGTGGTCCATCAATGGATGGTTTACTAAAACCTGAAATTACAGCGCCAGGTACTGATATCATGGTAGCGGCAACTGGTACACAAGATCAATTAGCACCCGCAACAGGTACTTCATTTTCAGGTCCGATCACTGCTGGTGCTGTTGCATTAGTTCGTGAAGCGCATCCAGATCGTACTGCACTTGAAATTAAAGCGACAATCATGAATGCGGCTGACTTAAATGTAACCGTAGAGCCGATTAGTACTAACCCAGATTCTCCACTTGCACCAATTAGTTCTATCGGTGCAGGCTTAGTAAATGTTGACAAAGCTGTTAACTTACCTGTTGCGGCATGGGTTGAAGATGAAACATTCAAAACTAAACAAGCGGCGCTATCGTTCGGTTTAGAACGCATGACAGAAACAACCAGCTTTACAAAAACAGTGACGTTGAAAAATTTCTCTGATGCAGACAAAACATATGACCTTCGTATTGAAGAGCGTTATATGAATGATGTGGATACTGGTGCTGTTAGTTTTGATATTCCACGTAGCGTAACTGTTGCGGCAAATACGGTAACAACATTCGATGTAACCATGACAGTTGATCCATCTAAACTGCATAAGTGGACGTTAGAAAACCCATTTAGCCAAGAGGATCTAGCAGCTCGTAGTCCGTCACTGACTATGGCTGAGTTTGATGGTGCGCTGGTATTTGATGATACTTCAACAGCCGACACAGATCATGACTTGCACATTGTTTACCATGCGATACCTAAAGCCGGTGCTGAATTAGCTTTTTCATATGAAGAAGTTAATGGTGTTGGTGAGTTGGTTGTAACCAATGTGGGGGCGACTACGATATTACCAACTGCAGAATCAGTGGTTGCTACAAGTGAAGAGAACCGCGACGCTGACTTTGATATTCTCTCAACTACATTTGCTGCTTATACGTCTGAGACATGTGAGTCAGGTGTGTTCATTACATCTTCAATTCAATTACGAGATGAAATTACCCACATGCGTCAAATCGGTGTTCGTATGAATCTCGATATTGATAATGATGGTGTTTATGATCACTTTATGATGAATATTAATGATGTTGGCCGTGATGCAGCAATACCTGGGCGCAGCCGTACATTAATTGGTGAAATCGATGCCGCAGGTGAGGATGTGTGGCAGTGGGGTACACCGATGTATCATGCTGCTGGTGAAGATACAGTGACCTTCTCTGGATGTAGTAATTTGTTAGGCTTAGATGCAAATATGCTGGGCAGCACAATTAACATTGCAGCTTCAGTTGGTTATCCAAATTATCAAGCCGGTGTGTTCTCTGAAACCGATAGTGTAGTTGGTTCTACTGTGTTTACAGGTAATCCGGTGGTTACTTTGGAATCGACAGAAGACGCTGAAACTAAATTATCTGAACTTGCTCCAGGTCAGAAGGCTGTAATTAGAGCTGATGGTAATTTCGCATTGACCTCAGCTACAGGGACAGATGTATATACTAATTCAGTAACTGGTGTTCCGGCTGTTCCAGCTGTGCCTAATCTCGTTGTAGAAGAGTTTACAATTAATGAAACTGCACTTGATGGTATTACTATTGGTAGACTTAGTTTTGAAGATACTCCAGCACTACGTATAACAAACTTTACTGTTGTGAGTATGTCTGCTCCAGGCTTAATGATTGATGCTGAAACTGGCGATATCATGGTTGAAGATACGAGTATGTTGGATTTTGAGTCTGACATTAAAGAAATCATTTTAACAGTGAAGGCGACTGATTTACTTGGTACTGAATCTGCAGCAGCCGATATTAAAGTAACGATTACCAATGATGCAGATGAGTTACCAGTTGTAGCAAAAGGGCAAAATTTCAGTATTATTGAATCCGCAGCCGAAGGTACAGTGATTGGCATGCTTGATCATAGTTTGTTTGAAAGTGCGGCAACAATGGTTACTGGTGGTACGGTTGCAAACACAAACTTAATTAGTATTAATAATAAGGGTGAGCTAGTTGTCACTGGCAGCCTAAGTTATTATGCAACTCCAACTATGACTCTTGATGTAACAGTAATGGATGACAGCGGCTTAGAGTCTGAGGTTGTGCAAGTTATGTTGAATGTAACCGCCGATCCTAAATCTCATGCCCCAGTCATTGAGGGTGGTCAAAAATTCAGAACTGATGAAAATGTTGCCATTGGTACCGTGTTGGGTCAATTGGTATTCTCAGACCCTGATATGGATATTTCGCCAATTACTCGTTTTATTGTATCTGGAACAACATTAGTTAGTGTTCAGTTAGATGGTTCAATTGTGACTATGGGTGAAATTGACTATGAGTTTGATAAAGAGATTGTTTTCAGTGTTCAAGCTGAAGATAGCAAAGGTTATGTATCGAAAGCGGTAAGTGTTGAGATTGACGTTAACAATCTACGTGCGAACGATGATGACGACAATGATAGCTCTGGTTCGCTAGCGTGGTTAACGCTGCTTGTAGCACCGTTTGCATTTATGCGTCGCCGTAAACAAAAGTAGTAATATAGCCTCTAAAGGCATATAGCTTTAGTTAAAATACCGCCATTGGGCGGTATTTTTTTTGTTTTAAATTTATTGTTATTACCTAAAATGGTTACATTTTTTATTTCAATGTTGTTTTTTTGTTTCTTGCTGGTGTAGTATTCGGGACTTGATGTTTCTTTTTGGGAGCATTTAATAACAATAATCTCATCAGAGGAATTTATGTCTAACAAGTTAATAACAAAAACAGCCTTATCAATTGCAGTATCATCAGCACTAATGGCGGCATCGGTAAATGCACAAACAGTGCAAGCAGCACACAGTATTACCGCTCTCAATAATTTCTCTACAGCTACATTTAATGAAACCGATGTTAAAGAACAGTTACCATCAGCTCATATGATTGTGCTAAGAGCGACAACCGCTGCCGATCTAATGGCGCAAGGTATTTATCAAATAGGTGACAGCCGTGCAACCATTGCACAAATTGAGCAAGTGCAAAGTGCAGTGACAATTGAACTAAGTAGTCTAGATTTTGGTACAAAAGTAATTGGCCAAACTAAAGTGCTGGCGCCTACTTTGATTGTACAAGCAAGTCCTGAGGCGTTAGAAAAAATTGCCCGTGACTACCGAGTTGAGAAAGTGCTGCCAATGTATGATTATGAATTACATGTCGCCGCATCTGCAGATTATTTAAAAGCTTCACCATTGGTTGCAAATGGGGTTGTAACAGGTAAAGGTCAAACGGTAGCGGTACTGGATACAGGTGTTGACTACACGCACAACGTTTTTGGTGGTGCTGGTACCGTAGAGGCGTATGACGCAGCTCAAGCTGATCCTACCTCTGTAGCTTGGCCGCAAGGCATCGTACATGGTGGCTACGACTTTATTCGTGACGATGCTGATCCAATTGAACATGATCCTGTAGTCGTGATCCCCGATGTTGATGAACCGACCAGTCATGGTACGTCTGTTTCTCACTCTGTTACTGGAATTGCTCCTGAAGTAGAGTTATATGTGTACTCAGTGTGTGGTGGTGGTTGTCCAAGCGCAGCACAAGCATCAGCATTAGAAGCGGCAATGGATCCTAATGGTGATGGCGATATCTCTGACCGCGTAGATGTTATTAATATGTCTTTAGGTGGCGAGTTTGGTGGCACTGAAACTGACGGAGGTACTCAATACTTAATTCAAAAAGCGGTTGATTTAGGTGTAAATGTTGTTATCTCAGCAGGCAATGATGGCGATCATCCTTTTCGTATTGGGGGACCAAGTACCACGCCAAACGCACTTGCAGTTGGTGCGATGACGCATCCAACATTAGATATTGGGGTTGCTTCAGGTACCGTGCTTGGAGAAGAGGTTGTTTTTCAAGTTTCAGGTTTTGGTCCGCAAACCGCATTTGCTATGGCAGATACCGATGCTGAACTTGTTTACCCAACCGCAAATCAAAATGGCTGTGAAGCATTTTCAGAAGACACCGATTTTAATAATAAAGCGGTGCTTATAGACCGTGGTGAATGTAATTTCACGAAAAAAGTACTGCATGCACAACAGCGCGGCGCATCGTTTGTATTTATTGCAAATAACGAAGATGACGGTACTCCTGCTTCAATGGGTGGATTTGATGCCACGGTTACTATCCCAAATATTGGCATTACTTATGCTGCCGGGGCAGCGATAAAAGCGGAGCTTAAAGCATCAGGCAAGGCTGCATATAGCTTAGTTGTTGAGCGTAAAGTAACATCAGGTGCTGTGGCAACCTTTTCATCGCGCGGTCCATCAATGGATGGTTTATTAAAACCTGAAATCACAGCGCCAGGTACAAGCATTATGGTTGCAGCAACTGGTACGCAAGATCAACTAGCTCCAGCCTCAGGTACATCCTTTTCAGGACCGATTACTGCCGGTGCGGTTGCGTTAGTACGCGCAGCACACCCACAGCGTAATGCCTTTGAAATTAAAGCAACATTAATGAATACGGCAGATCTAAATGTGACTAATGAGCCGCTTAGCACAAATCCAGATTCTGAATTAGCACCAATTAGTATGATTGGTGCTGGTTTAGTTAACGTTGAAAAAGCGGTTAATCTGCCTGTTGCAGCATGGGTTGATAATACCGAGTTTAAAACTAAACAAGCGGCATTATCGTTTGGCTTAGAAAACTTTACTGGCGTTAGGTCAATCAGCAAAACAGTCACCGTGAAAAATTTCTCGACACAAGAAAAAACCTACAAATTACGGACTGAAGCACGTTACGAAAATGATAAAAACAGCGGTGCAATCAGTTGGGATATTCCAGCCAGCGTAACAATTCCCGCAGGTCAAACTACAGAGTTTGATGTAACGCTAACGGTTGATCCTAGTAAATTGCACGAGTGGAAACTGGAAAACCCATTTGATGCCGAGTCGGTAGCTGCACGAAGCGCCGCATTAACGCTCGCAGAGTTTGACGGCGCCTTAGTGTTTGACGATGTGGATGATACTGATTCAGATTATGCGCTACATGTTGTTTATCATGCGCTACCAAAAGCGGCTAGTGAATTAAGTATTGCTCCGGAAGTGGTTGGTAATGAGATGCAACTTATCGTTGAGAATACCGGGGCAACAACAGTTTCAACAATGACAGAAAATATTGTTGCAACTGGTAAAGTTAAGTCAGCAGCAGAGGCACCGTTCAATATTCTTGCAACGACATTCAATGCAATAGCAGCTGAAGGATGTGAATCTGGTGTATTAGTTACAGCATCGATTCAGTTACGTGATGAGATCACTCATGTATTCCAAGCAGGTTATCGTTTAGATATAGACACCAACAACGATGGTGCCTATGACTTCCTTATGCAGAACTACAATGACCGAGGTCGTAAAACGACTTCGCCAGGGCGTTCACGTACTGTTATTGGTACTATCGATGACACTGGCGCAGAAACGCTTCGGTTTTTGACACCGTTATATCAATCAGCTGGTGCAGATACCATTACCTTCTCGGTATGTAGCAGCACACTGGGGTTAACACGTGATAATTTAGGTGATCCGTTAAATATTAAGGCATCTGTAGGCTATCCATCTTATGGTGGCGGCGTGTACTTTGAAACAGATAGTCTAGTTGGCGCTACGACCTTTAGTTCTTCAGCGTCAGTGAGTTTAACTGCGGTGGATGGCAGTGATACAGTCGTAAATCAACTTGCGCCAGGTGAAAAAGCGATTGTGAATGCTAGTGCGCCATTTGCTTTTACAGCATCGTCATTACAAGATGTACTGAAATTAGTGACTGCTGAAGACTTAGTGTTACCAAAAACGCAGGCTCCTAAGCTTGCAAATGCATCATTTGATGTTGTTGAAAATGCGGAAAACGGCCATCTCGTTGGCACCTTGAGTGTTGTGGAATCAGATAGAGATTTAGCGATTGCTGAGTTTTATGTGCAATCGCAAACTCATCAAGGCTTTAGTGTTGATAATAAAGGGCAAATTCTTGTATCAAACAGCGAGTTAGTTGATTTTGAAGTTGGTAAGCACATCGCTGAACTAGTCGTTGTTGCCATCGATACTTTGGGAAATACATCAGAGCCTGCTGTTATTACTATTAACATTACCAATGTTGCAGATGAAGCGAGCGAAGTAACCCCAATTATAAATTCTGGCCAAGTATTCTCTGTTGCAGAAAACACCCCAGTAGCTACCGCATTTGCTCAATTAGCTTTCACAGATCCAGATAACAGTTCAATCACTATGTTTACTGTAGCGGGAAGTGATGTAATCACGATTGATAATACGGGGATGCTAACCGTTGCTCAACTACTTAATTTTGAAGAGCAAAGTACTATTACGTTAGAGATAGTCGCAATTGATGAAGATGGTCATCAGTCAGCTGCTGAAATTGTGACGATTAACGTGTTAAATGTCGCTGATGAAGGAGCAGAAGTTGCGCCAATTATCGAAGCCGGGCAAACTTTTAAAGTGCAAGAAAATGCCGTGGTAGGCACTGTGATTGGTCAAATACGTGCTATTGATCCAGATACAGCAGTAACACCAATTGTAAGCTACACAGTGGCAGGTCATAACGGTATTGCAATTGATGAACTTGGCCAAATCACAGTGGTGGGTGACGTTGATTATGATGCAACACCTGAGATAAAGCTGATGGTTAGTGCAACGGATAGTGCTGGTAATCAATCTGCAGCTGTTGAAGTAACAATCACTGTAGCGCAAGATGCATTAGAAAACACGCCAGTTATTGCTGATAAACAACGCTTTAGTGTTGATGAAAATACAGCGCTTGGCACTGTGATTGGTAAACTTAACTTTAGTGATCCAGATGCTGATGTAAGTCCTGTTACTAAGTTTATTGTGTCAGGCACTGACTTAGTCACTGTTAATGCTGCGGGTGAAATTGTTGTTGCAGGTAGTATTGATTATGAATATGAGCGTAACTTTACATTTAGTGTTATCGCTGTTGATAGTGCGGGTAATAACTCTAAAGCTGTTGCTGTTGAAGTACGAGTAAAGAATATTGTGGGCAAAGATGACGATAATAATGACGGTGACAGCGGTTCACTAGCATGGTTAACATTGCTTATTGCACCATTTGCATTTATGCGCCGCCGTAAATAAAAGTAATTGTTTAGTTAGTCATTTTAATTATCAGTGACTAACGAGCAAAGTTAATCAAACAAAGGGAGCTTAGGCTCCCTTTTTACATTGCTTTACAAACTAATATAGGTAATCAACAGCTAGTTAGATATATTGCTAGTAGTGGAATAATAATAACTCTAGGGAATACTATGAAAACACGTCAATCATTTGCGTTAGCGGCTTTGTCGTTAGCTATTTTAGCGGGCTGTAATAAAGCCCCAGAACAAAATAATATAAAATCCGAGGCTGTACAGAGTGAAGCTGCAGTGGTTAATGTAACTGCACCGATAGCCAATAAGATCCCTTTCGAAATGACTATTCATGGTGATACGCGCACCGATAATTACTATTGGATGCGTGACGATGCACGAAAAGATGCAGCTGTCATAGCACACCTTAATGCAGAAAATACCTATACTGATGCGATGCTAAAGCATACTA
The DNA here is from genome assembly GCF_014164365.1 of Pseudoalteromonas sp. SG43-6. Classification (NCBI taxonomy): domain Bacteria; kingdom Pseudomonadati; phylum Pseudomonadota; class Gammaproteobacteria; order Alteromonadales; family Pseudoalteromonadaceae; genus Pseudoalteromonas; species Pseudoalteromonas sp. SG43-6. Next base: position 62,938 of record NZ_JACJEZ010000001.1, on the reverse strand, counting down.
AAGCTTTACAAACTACTTTGTTTGAAGAGTTAAAAGGGCGCATTCAAAAAGATGATGACTCCGTGCCAACTAAAAGTGGCGATTATTATTATTCATCGCAAACGCGAGGGGATAATGAATACCCGACTTATGTTCGCAGTAGCGATGATAAGGGCACTGATCAACACGTTATATTAGATGTAAATGAGTTGGCAAAAGGCCATGACTATTTCGCGGCAACAGGTTTATCTGTCAGCCCAAATGGTCACTTATTAGCATATGGTGAAGACACGGTAAGTCGACGTATCTACTCTATTTTAGTGAAAGATTTAAAGACCGGTAAATTACTAGAAGATAAGCTCGAAGGGACCGATGGTGATATCGTCTGGGCGAATGATAATAAAACTTTTTATTACATTAAAAAAGACTTACAGACATTGTTAGGTTATCAGGTTTATCGCCATACCTTAGGTACGCCACAAGCACAAGATGAGTTAGTGTACGAAGAGACTAACACAAGTTATTACACTGGCCTTGGTAAGAGTAAAGACAAACAAGAAATTTATATTTGGCATGGCAGTACTAACGCTTCAGGTGTGTCGGTAATTGATGCTAATGACGTCAAGGCGCAGCCAAAGCGCTTAATTGAACGTGAAGAAAACCTAGAATATGATATTGCTAAACTCGGTGATACTTATTACATAGTCACTAACCTTAACGCAGTAAACTTTCAGCTAATGACGGTGGATAAAGATAAAGCGCACGACAAAGCGAATTGGCAAACACTGATCGCCGCGCGTGATGATATTAAGCTTGAAGGCATCGATTTGTTCACTGATCATTTAGTGTATAAAGAGCGTGAAATGGGGCAATCTCGTTTAACGATACGCAACTTAAAGTCGGGTGATGAACAGCAGCTGAGCTTTAATGACAGCAGTTATATGGTCAGAACATATGGTAATAATGAATTAGATAGCGAAAGCTTACGAGTATATTATGCCAGTATGACGACGCCTGGTTCATCGTATGATATCGATTTGAATAGCACAACGAAAACACTGTTAAAACAGCAACAAGTGATCGGTGATTTTAATGCCGATAATTATGCATCGGAGCGACTATTTATTACTGCGCGAGATGGCGTAAAAGTACCGGTGAGTTTAGTTTATCGCAAAGATAAATTCAAAAAAGATGGCACTAATCCATTGTTACAATATGGCTATGGGTCGTATGGGGTAACCATGGATCCAAGTTTTTCTAGTAGTCGTTTGAGTTTACTTGATCGAGGCTTTGTATTTGCTATCGCGCATATTCGTGGCTCGCAGATGCTCGGTCGTCCTTGGTATGAAGATGGCAAGCTACTCAATAAAAAGAATACTTTTAATGACTTTGTTGATGTAACCAAAGACTTAGTTACCCAGCAGTATGGTGCGCAAGATAAAATATTCGCGATGGGCGGCAGTGCGGGCGGCTTATTAATGGGCGCCGTGGCAAACCAAGCACCAGAGCTTTATCAGGGGATGGTTGCGGCTGTGCCATTTGTTGATGTAGTGACCACTATGTTAGATGCGAGCTTACCATTAACAACCAACGAGTACGGCGAGTGGGGCAACCCAAATGACAAACTATATTATGATTATATGCTGTCTTACTCACCGTACGATCAAGTGAGTAAACAAGCGTATCCAAATATGTTGGTCACCACAGGTTTGCATGATTCTCAAGTGCAATATTTTGAACCAGCAAAATGGGTTGCAAAATTACGTGAGTTTAAAACCGATGATAATAAATTACTGTTTAAAATTGATATGGAAGCAGGCCATGGCGGTGCATCTGGGCGTTTTAAAAGCCTTCAAGATACAGCTCTAAATTATGCATTTATCTTAGATCTAGCTGGTATTAAAAAGTAATAACTGATTTTAGTGTTTTACAATTAAGGCGTGACTTAGGTTACGCCTTAATTTTTTGTCTAAATTAAGTGTTGTGGTTTTGCACACTTGCTCGAGCTTAGCAGTATCGACGACGCTGATTAAAATCTAGACATTAAGACTGAAAAAGGTCAGCATATAGGTATTAACGAAATAAGGAGATGGTAATGGAAGATAATCAACAGGTTGAATCAGTTATAGCGAGTAAAGATGAGCGTATGTGGGCGATGTTATGTCATTTAAGCGCATTAGCCGGATTTATTATACCTATGGGTAGTATCATCGGTCCGCTGATTGTCTGGTTAATAAAAAAAGACGAAATGCCATTAGTGGCTGAACATGGGCGTAAATCGCTTAACTTTCAAATCACTATGTTCATAGCATATATAGTGTGTTTGATTTTGATGTTTGCAGTTATCGGGGTAATTCTATTACCTATAGTCGCTATTTTCTCGTTTATTATGGTGGTGATTGGCGCAATCAAAACTAATGACGGTAAAGAGTTTAACTACCCATTTAGCTTACAATTGATAAAATAAACTACTCTTCATTTTTATCAAACCCAGCAAATGCTGGGTTTTTTATATGCATTAATAAAGGCTTCGATGGCTTATTTAACTCTGTTCTTTACTGCGTTTATTTCGGCAACATTATTGCCAAGCTCATCAGAAGTGGTACTCACAGCAATGGTGACCAAAGGAGAATATTTACTTTGGTTGTTATGGCTCAGTGCCACAGTTGGTAACGTACTAGGTAGTTGCGTTAATTACTGGTTAGGCACGCAAGTCATACGTTTTAAGGATCGGAAATGGTTTCCCGTGTCACAGGCAAGTATCGATAAGGCTGCAGAGCGCTTTGAAAAGTATGGTGTTTATAGCCTGTTGTTGGCATGGCTACCAATTATTGGTGATCCGCTAACAGTTGTAGGAGGCATTTTTAAAGTGCGCTGGTGGACATTTTTATGGCTGGTTACCCTTGGCAAAGGCGCACGTTACTTGCTTGTACTAGCCTTTGCCGTTGGGCTGGATAAGTTGTTTTAAGCTTTACTCCAATCGAGTGTTAGCGATACTGAATCTGCAAAACGCAAAGCGTGAGGTTTATCAACTCGCACTTTTGCATAATTCACGCTGCTATGGCTATGGCAAACACTGAGTATTTCTGCCACTAGTTTTTCAAGCAATAAAAAGTGACCTTGTTCAACAATGCTAATCACTTCTTTGGTGATCACTTTATAATTAAGTGCTTGTTCAACTTGATCCGTTTCACAGGCTTGCTCAGCAGGATAGTGAATTTCTAAATTGATCACTACATCCTGCTTTTTCTCACGTTCATCGGGATTAAAGCCAATAAAAGTGCGCAGCCGTAAGTTAGTTACATGGATAATTGCATTGGCCATAGGATCAGCCTTTTACAAGTTGTAAAAACTCATTGCGGGTTTTTGGATCGGCTCTGAAGTTACCTAGCATTACCGACGTACGCATACTTGAGTTTTGTTTTTCAACCCCACGCATCATCATACACATATGTTTTGCTTCCACTATTACACCAACGCCTTTAGCACCGGTGACTTCTTCAACCGCTTTAGCGATTTGATGAGTCAGTTGTTCTTGAATTTGAAAGCGGCGTGCAAACATATCAACAATACGCGCAAATTTCGATAAACCCAGCACTTTGCCGTTAGGAATATAAGCAATATGACAGCGCCCTACAAATGGTAATAAATGATGTTCACACATCGAATAAAGCTCTATATCTTGAATTAAAACCATGTCATCTGCATCAGAAGTAAATACCGCATTATTGGTAATTTCTTCTAATGTTTGACGATAGCCTTTGGTCAAATATTCCATCGCTTTGGCGGCGCGTTTTGGCGTGTCTAATAGGCCTTCACGTTGTGGATCTTCACCTACAGCAGTAATAATTTCGTGGTAACTATTTTTTAATTGATCGTGCATAAATTTCTCGATTAATCCGTTATTTTAAATGTCTGCCACCATCTACGGGTAAAGAACGTCCCGTGATGTAATGGCTGCTAAGCAATAAATCGACGCTGTTTATAATTTCGCGACAACCGGGCTCGATGCCCATTAATGATTTTTTAAGGGTTTTTTCTCGGTACTCATCGCTATCGTGATCATTAAAAATAATTAATGAAGGGGCGATAGCGTTCACTTTAATATTCGGGGCAAACTTAGCTGCAAATGATTTTGTCATATTTTCTAAGGCGGCTTTACTTGCGGCATATGCGATATGCTTTGGACTTCCTTTTTCAACAACATAATCAGTTAAATGAATGATATCAGCAGGGTGTTGCTGCTGTTGCTGGAAATTTAACAGTAACTCGCTAAGCGCTAAGTTAATTAAGTAAGGTGCTTTAGCATGGATCCGCATCATGTTATCAAATAGTGTACTGCTATCTGGATTATTCGCTTCGCAATCCCAACTCGAGGCATTGTGGATCACCGCCTTTAAGCTATTTGTGTGCAGCTTTAATTGACTGACAAACTCATTAATGCCGTTGTCAGTGCTAAAGTCTGCGTAAACACATACAGCACCATGGTCAGATAATTCATCAATAGCGGGATGGCGAGTTCGGTAAGTAACGATAATAGCTTGCCCTTGGGCTATAAAATGTTTTGCCAGTGCTAAACCAATACGTTGGCCGGCACCTGTTATTAAAATGGGCGATGTCATAACTAAATACAAATCCTTAGGTTTTTTAATGCGATGAGCTGGATTACCATGTGTTTACTAACAACTATAAACTAAATTACAGAACTATTTCATCTTTACTGCAAAGATATTGCACTCATATAACAATCTGTTTGTACGCCGTAACGAACAGTTGCGATCATTTGCTCTGCGATGATTGTCAGGCATAATAATAAAACTTCGATTTATGATCCGTAACTATGCAATCATCACCTAAACCCATCCATAAACTGCGTATGATCCCCTGGTTATTTATTGCTGGCGTGTATTGTTCATTAATTGCTTGGCAAGGCGCAAATGCCGCGCTACAAAGTGTTATCGCAGAGTTTAGCATTGCTGTGACTATGGCTTTTGGGTCTTTTGTTGCTGGTGGCACTGCACTTGGTGGTGGCGCAGTAGCATTTCCTGTGATGACTAAGTTACTGGCAATAGATCCTGTAACGGCAAAAGTATTCTCGTTAGCGATTCAAAGTTTTGGTATGAGTGCGGCCGCATTAACCATTATTTTTACCGGTATTCCATATTATCGCCAAGTGGTATTAATCGCAGCTCCTGCTGCGTTAGTTGGCGTATTACTAAGCCTTACTTTTATTGCCGATCAATTACCAAGACTGGTGGTTAAAGGAGTATTTAGCGTACTTTTAATATGCTTCGCATTAACTCTTTTATGGCGTATTTACTGCAGGGTGCAACATGTATGTAGTCAAACCGATATACACGTTAGTACATTTAAAGTTGCATTAGTTGCTGTTATTGGAGGAGTTGCATCTGGCTTAGTTGGTTCGGGAGCTGACATTGCTATTTTTGCGTTATTGATTATCGCCTGCAACGCTAATATTCAAAAAGCGACTGCAACCTCGGTGATTATCATGGCAATAACGTCTGTGGTGGCAAGCATTGCTAACGTATGGTTCTTCAATAGCTTAAGCAGCGAAATACAGTCGTATTTATTAGCGGCTATTCCAGTGGTCGTAGTTGGAGCACCGTTAGGGGCTTATGTTTGTGCTAAAGTGAAAAGCGGGCAATTAATCACATTTTTCTTATTGTTAATTGCCCTAGAAGTGTCATTTACGGTTTATGAGCTTATGACAGCCTAAAGATCGTCGTAAATGGTTGGAATAGCTTGGCGTTTATGTTGAGTGCGTAGATAAATTGCGATGAGTTTTTCACTTACCTCGTCACTGACTTCTTTGCCTTCTAAAAAGTCATCAATTTGTTCATAGCTTAAACCAAGGGCTTCTTCATCAGTAAGGCCTGGGCGATCACACTCTAGGTCGGCGGTTGGCGCTTTATTAACGAGTAAATCGGGTGCACCTAACTGCTTGGCTAATGCGCGTACTTGGCGTTTTGATAAGCCAAATAATGGCGCTAAGTCGCATGCGCCATCACCAAATTTAGTATAAAAGCCAGTAATGTTCTCGGCGCTATGATCAGTACCAACAACGAGGCCTTGGCACAGTCCGGCAATTTCATATTGCGCGACCATGCGTTGGCGGGCTTTCACATTACCTTTAATAAAATCAATTTGTGCTTGTTCCGGCAGTGCATCACCGCAACCTACTACTGCCGCTAATGCTTGCTCATGCATGCCGTCTGCTGCGGGTTTTATATTCACTGTTAGACGTTTATTTGGTTGAATAAAATCAACAGCCAATTGCGCTTCAGCTTCATCAGCTTGCACACCATACGGTAAGCGAACCGCAATAAATTGATACTTGTCGGTTTGTTGCTGCGCATTTAATTCGTTAACGGCGAGTTGGCATAAGCGACCACAGGTAGATGAATCTACACCGCCACTAATCCCCAGCACTAAAGAGCGTGAATGTGCTGCCACTAAACGGTTTTTTATAAAGTTTACGCGGCGTGTGATCTCGTTGTTGACGTCTATATTTGGCTGGACTTTCATTTCTGCCACTATTTCAGCGCGCATGCTGAGCTCTCCTAATAATATTACTGGTTGTCATGGTTATACCAATTAGCTTAAAAGCATGATCTCTATTTAATGTAATTGGAATTATTATCTAATTCAAAGGGTTTAATTTAAAGCCCTAAATGTAGCTTAATTTTTTGTAATTCAGCTTTTAGCTCATCAATTTCAGCAAGTAACTCATTCAACTCGTCAGCTTTGAGTGCTGGCAATTCAGGTGGTTCTACTGCAACAGCACTTTGTGGATCAGCAAATAAATGGCTGTAACGGCTTTCACGTTTGCCGGGTTCTCGTGGGTGTTTAGTCACATGTTCGGCAGTCATCAAGGCATTTAATGCCGACTCAACTTCAGCAACATTATTAAACTCAGCGAGCCGATTACTGCGGGTTCTTAATTCACCAGGGGTTTGTGGGCCACGTAGCAGCATTAAACAAATAATAGCGCGCTGTTGCTCCGTTAACTGTAAATTACCAAATTCAGTATTGCAAAAGCGATGTGCGAACTTAGTTACGCGTCCAGATAACCCTTCGTCTAATGTAACTAACCGCTGGGAAACTAACGAGTCTAGCGCCTCTTGTACTTCAGTTTCGCTGAGCGTGAGCACTGGCTCTCGGTTCGATTTTTGATTGCACGCATTGGTCAATGCATTTAGTGACAGCGGGTAATGCTCTGGTGTGGTGCTTTGTTTTTCAAGTAGGCAGCCGATCACACGTTGTTCAATAGCAGTGAGTTGCATAATAAATCCTTCTTTTTGTTATGCCTTAGCTTACACCTTTATTGTTTGCCAAGCCATTGTTGCAGTTTCGGATTAAGCGCATCAAAATCGAGTGGTTTGGTTAGGTAATCAGTCATTCCTGCACTGAGGCATTTATCTCTATCGCCTTGCATAGCATTTGCGGTTAACGCAATAATAGTTACGTTTTTGTAGTATTCACCCGCATCCCCATTACGGATTGCCTTAGTTGCTTGGTAACCATCCATTTCTGGCATCTGGCAGTCCATTAACAATAGCTTGTATGGTTCTGTGGTTTTGCTTTTTAGTTTTTCAATAGCTTCCAGACCATTTTCAGCGATATCAAAATTAATGCCTGCTTGTTTTAGTAATGCACAGGCAACGACTTGATTTACTTTATTGTCTTCTACCAGCAGGATTTTGTCTTGATTTACAAAGTGTGTATTGTTGATTGCAATACTTGCTGGTAGTGCATTGTTATTTTGTTGTTGCTCGATAAATTTTTCATTCGCCAAAGAATCAAACAAGTCCGAAGGCGTTAGTGGTTTAAAAATCATGCAATCGGCTTCGATTGGCAAGTTTGCATGTGCTTCTTGTGAGAAACTCATTGGCGCCATAAGGATCAGTTTTACGTGATGCTCACTTAGGTAAATTTTCAATGCATTAATTGCAGCAGCGTCGGCTTGCTGAAAAAAGCTATAATCAAGCAGCACAGCATCAATCAATTCATCGCTCGAATTGAGATAATAACTCAAGGCTAGGTAGTTTTTGAGGATATGCGCACGCGCTCCCCACACGTTTAGCTGTTTTTGCGCAATTGAGCTATTTAACGGGCAAGTATCGACAATTAAAATATGTTTGTTTTTAATTAAATGACTCGGTAAGTCTTGTTCTTTACCCAGTAGCGGCTGTACTTTAATGGAAAAAGTAAAGGTACTGCCTTGGCCATAAACACTCGTGACATTGATTTCTCCATCCATCAAATTACAAAGCTGCTTAACAATCGCCAGGCCCAAGCCTGTGCCGCCATATTGGCGAGTAGTTGAGGTATCGGCCTGAGTGAAAGAATCAAATAATGAAGCTTGTTTGTCGGCTTTAATACCAATACCGGTATCAATAATTGAGCAATCTAAAAAAGTCCCGTTAGTGGTATTTTTTAAGTTTGCGCTCACGATAATTTCACCATTATGAGTAAATTTAACGGCATTACCGAGTAAATTATTAATAATTTGGCGAAGCCTATTTGGGTCACTAACAATCTTATTTACATTAATTTTAGTGGCATCTAAAATCAGTTTAGTATTATGTTGCTCTACTTTAAGGGCAAATGACTCGACCACTTCACCGAGTAATTTCGGTAAATTAAAGGCAATCTCTTCGATATCTAATTTACCAGCTTCAATTTTTGAGAAATCCAGAATATCGTTAATTATATTAAGCAGCGATTGTGCTGATGATTGTGCTAATTCAATATGGTGCGTTTGCTGAGGATCTAACTTAGTTTGTTGCACAATATTAAGCATCCCGAGCACACCGTTCATGGGGGTGCGAATTTCGTGGCTCATGCTCGCTAAAAACTCACCTTTAGCGGTTACAGCTTGTTCCGCTGCTTCTTTTGCTGTGACTAATTGTTGCTCGGTTTCTATACGTTGCTCGCTAGAATATAAACTGCCAATTAAAGCGGCAACGGCAATTAAAAAGCTTTCTTCGTTACGCGACCATGCCCGCGGATACTGACAATGCTCAGCACAAACAATACCAATCGCCCCGCTTCCAGTAGGAATAGATACACAAAGCATTGATTTTATATCGAAAGGAGCTAAATAGTGCGCTGTAAGCGGGGCTGTAAATTTATTGCTCAGTGCATTTGAGGCGCGGATCACAGCTTGATTATCAATCGCTGTAAAAAAATCATTTAACTCAGTTTGCTGCCATGCTGGTAACGCAGTGTTATTTGGGGTGTGTTTACCATGATGGGCAAATGATTGCAGTTGATCTCTTGCATCATTGAACAGCCATATACTGGCACGTTCAACATTAAATGCATCGCAAATTGATTGTGTAATGATATCTTTTGCTTGTTTTAAATTACCAGTTAGCACTGCGTTATTAACGGTAAGTGAGGCGAGTACCTCATTGTGCAAAGCAGTTTTACTGCTTTCTAATTCAATGCATTTACGGACGTTTATATCTTGTAAAGAGCCAAAAATCTTAATACAACGGCCATTACGGATTTCGGCCTCACCATGCACTAACACCCATAAAGCATTACCTTTAGAATCGATAACTTCGAGCTCAACTTCGTAACTTTCACCATATTTAATCGCTCGCTCAACGAGCTTTTTTATCGTGTCACGGCTTTCGCCTTCTTTAAAGTAAGAAAAGTTCGTTGGCCAATCAGGTTGTTCGTCTAGCGGATATTTGAAAATGTTTTTGGTCATATCTGACCAATATACTTGTTGTGTTTCAAGGTTAAATGACCAAGCGCCAATTTTTGCAAGACTACTCATTGTCACTAGCATTTTTTCATTTCTTAGCTGGCGATTGAGCATTTTTAAGAATAATAAGAAAGCTAAAATTAGTAACCCGCAAATAGTAAATATTGCTAATCTCAGCGGCCAAATCGCAGAGTTCGGAGGTGCCCAACCAACTTTAGGAGTAACAAAAATTTCCCACTCGCCACCTTGAAAGGTTAAAGTAAATTCCAGAGGGTTACGCTCTAAAATATCCGCTTTACCACGGAAAAACTCTCCTTTTAGACCCAAGCCATTGCGCCCTTGAATGGCGACATCATAGTCTTCTTCTAGTTCGAAAATACCCGCTCTTTCATATATTTTGTCTATGTCGAGTACCACCGAGAGCAGTCCCCAAAAATGGTTGTCAGGGGGAAGGTAAACAGGGACTCGGGCAATTAATGCCTCACCACCTTGCACTAATGTAAGTGGGCCTGCCATAACTATTTCATTGTTATCACGCGCACGAATTGCATCTGCACGTTGTGCTTTGTTCTCTAAAAAGTTTAGCCCTATGGCTTTTTCATTGCCTGCCAATGGGTAAGTCATGCGGATCACCATATTAGGTGCACCACCGATATTGCGTAATTCAGATGAGGTGTCGAATAATGGTGCGGCAATTTGGGCAAAACGTTGTTGATCTAAATTAGGCTCTGCAGCAACTGCAACAGCTAAACCACGCACTAATTGAATATTCGATACTAATGTTGATTCAAGTTGAGTTCGGTAGCTACTTACTTCAGATAAAATTAATAGTCGATGAGATTCTTGGGCACGTTTATAACTGATCTGATCAAGCACTAAACTGATTAATAAAATAAAAACGAGCGAGCACCAAAATATCAGTTTAAATTTGTAGACTTGTTTGTGATCATCTGTTTTTAACAATGGCATTAGCGACTTGTGCTTTTATATTTGGCTGTTCAACTATAGTCAATTTATCACGGAAATAAAAATAGTCCGATCAATTGAGCTATTTGTTTTTTTATTTAAATTACCGCACTTTTTTCATAAAACTATGGTTATGATAGAGCTAATCAAGAGTAAAAGGACTGGTTCATGTTTAAAATTATCAAGTGGTTGGTGTTAGCAATCGTAATTTTAGGATTAGCTGCAACAGCAGTTATTTATGGTGTACTGTCAGTTAGCTTACCGGCGCTTGATGGTAATGGGCGTAGTAACCAAGTCAGCCAAGCGGTAAAAATCTCCCGAGACCAACTGGGTCAAGCAGTTATTTCAGCTGAGAACCGCCTTGATGCTGCGTATGGTTTAGGTTTCGCACATGGTCAAGACCGATTTTTTCAAATGGATTTGTTGCGCCGTAATGCTGCAGGTGAATTGAGTGAACTGTTTGGCAAAGCAGCATTAGGTTTGGATAAAAAAATGCGCTTCCACCAGTTACGAAAACGCAGCGCTGCGATTGTTGAGCAATTGCCTCAAGCAGATCAAGCATTATTAACAAGTTATGCCGCTGGCGTTAACGAAGGCTTAGCACAGGTAGGTTTTAGCAGTTTTGAATATTTACTAACAGGCGCTGAGCAAAAGCCTTGGCGCAGTGAAGACAGTCTGTTAGTGATTTACAGTATGTACTTAGATTTACAAACGGCGACCTTCGAACGTGACCAAGCGTTAATTCAAATTGCCGATATTTATGGCCCAGAAATGGTCAGTTTTTTAACTCAACCCAGTCAATATCAAGCGGCTTTAGATGGCAGCACACTCGCACCTTATAATTTAACTATTCCTGAATTTCCTAAGCAAACCTTACAAGCTTTACTCAGGATTGATGCAAATCAAGAACGTGGTAGTAATAACTGGGCGGTGACTGGGCAGTTAACTACCACAGGTGCTGGGATGCTGTCGGATGATATGCACTTGTCGATGGCGGTGCCGGTTATTTGGTATCGTGCGCAACTTAACTATGCAATGTCAGGAAAAGTGAGCCAAGTGACAGGGGTTTCCTTGCCTGGCGCACCAGCAATTGTGGTGGGAACTAATAACAATATTGCCTGGGGATTTACTAATGGTTACCTCGATACTGCCGATTGGGTAGCATTAACTGATAACAGTAAAACATGGCAAGAAGTTGAGCAAATAGCACTACCCGATGGGTCAATTGAAGAATATAAGCTGACATTGAGTGAGTATGGTCCAGTGCGAGAAATAAATGGCAAGCCTTATGCGCTTAGCTGGGTTGGCCATCAACCTTATGCAGTCGATATGGATTTATTGAAATTAGAACAAGCAACCACAGTCGATGACGCGCTGCTGATTGCCAGTGAAGTAGGTATTCCAGTACAAAACTTAATGGTGGTAGATAGCCAAGGCAATGCGGGTTGGAAAAATATGGGAGCCATTCCAGGGCGTATTAAGCCCAGTGAACTAGCTGTTCAGGAAAATGACTATTCAGCACTTTGGCAGCATAATGAACAGCAAAGGCCGGAAGTTAAAAATCCTGTTGATGGCCGTTTATGGACTGGGAACTCTCGCGTTGTATCGGCTTTGGATGACCAGCGTTTTGGTAATGGTGGTTATGCCTTGGGAGCACGATCTAGTCAAATTCGTGATAGATTGTATGAAAAGCAACATTTTAATGAAGCTAATTTTAACCAGTTGCAGCATGATAATCAGGCGCGCTTTTTACAACCGTGGCATAGCTTATTGCTGCAACAGCTTAATAGAAATAGTTCGGCTAATCAGCAGTACATAAAAGAGTTAGAGAACTGGCAAGGTTGCGCCTGTGCAACGTCAATAGGCTACACGCTGGTTAGGCGTTATCGTGATGAAGTTATCAATAGTGTATTTACGGCTATGCAAGCAAATTTACAGGCTCAGGGCGGTTCATTAAAGTATGTTAAACGTGATTTAGAGCCGGCAATATGGCAGCTTATTGAACAGCAACCAGATAGCTGGTTAAATCCACAATTTGCTGATTGGGATGCACAATTAACTGATTCATTTAGTCAAGTTGTCAGTAATTTAAGTAAAGAGTTTGGCAGTAACTTAAAAGGTTGGCAGTGGGGGACAGTTAATGAATTGGTTATTGAGCATCCATTCGCACAGCAAATACCACAACTAAGTAAATTATTAAATATGCCGACAGCGCCAGGATTTGGCGACAGTTATATGCCAGCAGTGCAGGGGCGTAGTTTTGGTGCGTCACAGCGATTTATTGCTCAACCTGGGCATTTAGAAAACGCCATAATGGCCATTCCCGGTGGCCAGTCAGGTCATCCACTATCGCCATTTTATCGCGCAGGATTTGATGACTACGTAGCTGCAAAACCAACGCCGCTATTACCGCAAACACTAATGCATGAGATCACAATATTACCTGCAAATGAGCTTTAAATGAGTAAAGCCACCTTGTTTTGAGGTAGTGGCCGCTTGATTTCGGCCATTACTTTTACTCTTATAAAGTGCAATTAACCTAAGCTTTAGGTCGAAAACCGCTAAACCAGCGTTAATGTTAGCTGAGCAAAGAGGTGTAAAACTAAAAATTTATACCTACTTATACTTACTTCAACACTGTTGTTGGTGCTATCTTAAAAATAAACCAGCGCTAGGTATGCTGCACTAAGCAAGCGTTCAGAGCTGATCACGTATTATGCGCGTATTGAACTATCAAATTTAATGTCCTACGCCTAAAGGAGTTGTGTATGTCGGCAGAAAAAACCCATCTTGAGATTTGTAATTTAACTAAAGAGCAGTATCCACAAGTAAAAACTTTGATGGATCAGGCTTATCCAGATTTAGGTGGTGCATGGCCAAGCCATACTATATTTAGACTGATTGACCAGTTCCCTGAAGGGCAGTTGGGCATGGTGGATGATGGCGTGCTGGTAGGGATTGCGTTGAGTGTGCAAGTTGATTACACGCGCTTTTCTAATCCGCACACCTATGAAGATATTGTTGACGGCCATGACCGGGTATTTAGTGACCCCGATGGTGATGCGCTGTATGGGTTAGATGTGGTTATTTCGCCTACTCATCGTGGTATGCGTTTAGGGCGCAGGCTTTATGATGCGCGTAAAGAATTATGTCGTCAGTATAATCTGCGGGCTATTTTGGCGGGCGGACGTATTCCGCGTTATTACAATCATAGCAGTGACATGAGTCCAACAGAATATATTGCCAAAGTCGATCATAAAGAGCTGTATGATCCAATTTTAAGTTTTCAATTGTCGAATGATTTCCAGGTTAAACGCTTACTTAAAAAGTATTTACCGGAAGATCAAAATTCGGTGGGTTATGCCACGCTACTTGAGTGGAATAACATTATGTTTGAACCGACCGACACGGTACTTGAATCAACGAAGTCGATAGTGCGAGTAGGCGCAGTGCAATGGCAAATGCGCAGTGTTGAGTCGGTTGAAGAAATGCTCACGCAGGTCGAATATTTTGTAGACACAGTGTCTGATTACAAAAGTGATTTTATTCTTTTTCCGGAGTTTTTTAATGCGCCACTAATGGGGCTTACAGAGCAAAGAAATCAGACTGAGGCTATTCGTTATTTAGCCGAATACACGGAGACTTTTCGTGATGCGATGTCGCGTATGGCGATTGAGTATAATGCGAATATTATCACCGGCTCAATGCCGCTTGCTGAAGGCGATAAAATCTATAATGTCAGTTATTTATGCCATCGCAGTGGTAAAATTGACGAACAACGTAAAATTCATATCACGCCTCATGAACAAAATGACTGGGTGATTCAAGGTGGTGACAAAATTGCGGTATTTGATACTGATGCTGGACGCGTGGGTATTCAAATTTGTTACGATGTTGAATTTCCTGAATTGTCACGTATTTTAGCAAAACAAGGTCTCGATATTCTGTTTGTGCCATTTTGGACCGACACCAAAAATAGTTATTTACGAGTACGCCACTGCGCGCAGGCGCGGGCCATTGAAAACGAATGCTACGTGGTTATTGCCGGCTCGGTAGGTAACTTACCAGAAGTTGAAAGTCTTGATGTGCAGTATTCACAATCAGCGGTATTAACACCGTCTGATTTTTCGTTCCCTCATGATGCTACGCTTAATGAAGCAACCCCCAATACTGAAATGCTGTTATTTAGTGATTTAGATATGGATAAATTAAAAGTTCTGCACAGTGAAGGCACGGTGCGTAACTTAAAAGATCGTCGTGAAGATCTGTACGATGTAATATTGAAAAAGAGAGAAAATTAATGGCGTGGATTTATTTAATTATTGCAGGCTTGCTGGAAATTGGCTGGCCTGTAGGATTAAAAATGTCGCAAGAGGGTGAACATCGCTGGTTAGGTATTGGCATTGCAGTGGCGTTTATGGTCGCCAGTGGTTTTATGTTATGGCTGGCACAGCGTGATATTTCGATGGGGACTTCCTACGCTGTGTGGACAGGTATTGGCGCGGCAGGAACATTTTTAGTAGGGATACTATTTTATAATGATGCAGCAACATTCGGCCGTATTGCCGGTGTATTAATGATTATTAGCGGCGTTATCACATTGAAAATCAGCCATTAATTCAGTGAATTAAAAAATCGAAAGGCGGCCATGTTGCAGTGAGCCGCCTTTGTTGTTTATATCGAAGGTAACATGACTAATACTGCGGCTATAGCAATTAACACCAGCCCTGCGGTATCTTGACGTTTTAAAGGCTGCTTGAGCCATAAAACTGAGATCAAGATTGTAAAAAATACTTCTACTTGCCCTAAGGTTTTGACATAGGCAACATGCTGTAAACTCATCGCACTAAACCAACCAATCGAGCCTATGCAGCTAAAAAAACTCACCGCACTGGTGGTTTTTTTATGGTTCCACATAGCTCGAAATGTTGAGCGTTCCCTTACTGTAATATAACCACATAGCATGATAGTTTGCAGGCTGATAATAAGCAGTAAAACCCATGCTGCGGAATAAGGAAACGACAGGCCTGAGTTTAGGCTTGCTTCGCGTATCCATGATGAGGAGAGTGCAAATGCTGTCCCACAGGCCAAGCCTAGTAAGGCTGTTTTTAAGCTAAAGTGCTTAATGTTAGCAATTCCACTTAATAGTAATACTGCAATTGAGCCAATAAACACGCCAAGCCAGCCTAATAAAGATAGCGTTGCGCCAAAAAATAATACTCCTAGTATAGCCGCAACAAGAGCTTCACTTTTTGCAAGACCAGCACCAACAGCAAAGTTATTCATTTTAAATAACGTCACCATTAATCCTGTTGCAATAATTTGCACTATGCTCGCGCCGACAATGTAGCTAATAAAAGCGAGGTTGAAGGTGGGTAAGGGAGCATCTTGATAGAGATATAATGAAATGAGGTATGCCAAAGCAAGTGGGCTTGCAAGTATAAAGCGCGCTAAGGTGACGCCTGCAACACTCACATGCGCACTTAGTTTACTTTGTAAAGCGTTGCGCCACGACTGCATAAAAGCGGCTAAAATAGTTAAAAAGATCCAAGTCATAATGAAAAAACAGCAATTCACAGAGGCGGATAAGTTACCAGTGCCAGAGCTCTAAAGCGAACTAAGATTCCATAAAATGAAAATATCTTTGCTGCGACAATATGCCACAGCTGCAAATCCAACTTTTTGGGCTATAGTTATCGCGATGTTATTGTTAGTCGCAATGCCTTGTATTTATTTCATATAAGTCATTGCGGCTTTTTTATTACTCAAGTCAATTACGCGATCAGTTTAGCTGTGCTAAGTTAATGAAAACTATGATTAGGAGTAACGATGACGATATTACTTATTTGCGCACTACTTGCTGTACTGATGCCTTACTTTGCCAAGGCCCCCGTGGCATTTGCAATGAACAAGCTCGATGGCTACGATAATAAGCAGCCAAGAGAGCAACAGTCTAAGCTCACCGGATTTGGCGCAAGGGCGCTGGCAGCACATCAAAATTGTTTTGAATCATTGGCCGTGTTTGCTGTAGCGTTAGCCACCGTGCTGGGCACTAATAATGTTCACCAAGTTACTGAGCTATTAGCCATTACTCATATTATTGCCCGCGTTCTATATTGTGCTTTTTACTATCTAAATTTAGACGTACTGCGTTCTTTATCATGGCTGGTTGGTTTAGCTGCTGCAGTCGCTATGATTGTTGTGTGCTTGTAATACCAATCGTGTTAAGTTACTGACCATTTATTTAGCTCGCTAGAATGGTTAAATATTTAAGTCGATTGGTATAAGCTTTGTTTTTTAAAACGCTAAAGCAAGCGGCTTCAATAAGGCGCTTGCTTTAGGGTCTTTGGTTGTTAAAATTTACTTAGCCGCAACAGTCACCTTTTCAATCAGTTGTTCTGATTTGTAATTACTGTCAATTGCAAAGTCTAACTGTACCAATACATCTTTAAAGCCTGAATTTGAAGGCTTATATTGCCATTGCATTAGCGCTTTTTTTGCCTCTTTATCGAATACTCTTTCAGGTTTGGCATTCACAACCGACACATTTTGTGTCTTTCCGGCTGGGCTAATATCGTATTTTAATACTACTGAACCGCTGATACCTTGTTCAGCTGCCTGTATCGGGTAAATAGGCTCAATACGCATGATGGGTGAAATAGCTTGCACCTTACTTATTGCTTCAGGTTGTTTTGCGATAGCAAAGCTGCTGATCATACCCGCTGCAAAAATAAGTAAAGCGCCTTTGGCAATCATTGAGCTATTGCCGGTGTGTTTGATTTGATTGAGTCGTTGTAACATCGTGTTTTTATCTCCATAGTGTGAGTAAGCTATTAACCCTGCACGGCTATTTGCTGCACAGTTGATCAGAGCTTTACTGTATAAAATGCGTTGTTGAGTAGTTTTATTGGTCAGTACTTTTTCGTCGCACGACAGCTCTTGCAAGCGTCTAAAGCTCATGTAGCCAAGCCAAGCCAGTGGATTAAACCAAATCAGCAATGTGGCCATTAATGCCAGCGCATTAAATAAATTATCGGCGCGTTTTATATGTACTTTTTCATGTTCAATGATCAGCGTTAACGCAGTGCTATCAATGTGTTGTGTATAGGCGGTTGGTAGGACTAGCTGATTACTGAATAGCCCTATAACCATTGGTGTACTAACGGCGCTACTTTGTAATAGTTGCATGTCGGGATGTGCGTCAATCAGCACTTTATCATCAAGATTGGTTAATCGTAATTGGTTGATAAACCGCAGGTGTACCACGATGGCAGTTAACGCCAGTATGCTAAATATAGCGCTATAAACTAGTACCCAACTAATACTAATCGTTGTTGAAAAACCTTGCTTGGGGCTGATCAGCATAGTGCTAATGACGTTGTTTGGCAGCGGCTTAAAATGCTCTGGCATATTTGCTAGCGGTAATGTGATTGGTAACATTAGCCATAACTTATAGACAAAGTTAGCATTGAGCCATTTTAGTGAATAGCGTTCTAAAACCAGCAAACTGAGTATCAGTAAGCTGATTAATAGTTGCTGCTCAAGAAGCCAGTTAAAGGTGTTTTCTAACATATTAAGCCCTTACTTTTGCTGTTTTTCCCAGTCATCAATCACCTTTTTAAGTTCGTTGATGTCTTGTTGAGAAAGTTGCTCAGATTTAGCAAAACCGCTGACTAACGGCGCGATACGGCCACTAAAAAAACGCTCAATAAAATTTTGACTTTCTTTTAGCGTGTATTCAGCGCGTTCCATGCAAGGAGTGTAAATATACTGGCGGCCATCTTTTTCAAAGCTGAGTGCGCCTTTTTTTACTAATCGACCGAGTAAGGTTTTAATGGTTTTTTCGTGCCATTGTTTATCATCGCTTAAACGCTCGATAATTTGGCTTGCTGTAGCAGGGTAGTTCAGCCAAAGTGCATCGAGCACTTCAAATTCTGCTTTTGATAATTCAATCATATATATATTGCCTACAGGTGTAATCTTTAACTTAAGATTACACCTGTAATCAAACTTTGCAACTATTTTATATAAAAATAATTAGTTTTTTAAAATGTCAGATTTATTTATTTTACGATAGGTATTTTCTGGCAGGCTTAGGGTGGCCAAATTAAGCTCGGCAATTTGTTCTCGGTAAAGGTCAATCACTTTATAGCCACAGTAATGGGCCATTTTTCGGATTTGGCGATTCAGCCCTTGCTTTAAAATAATACTAAATTGGCAGTCGGCTACTTTCTCCACGGTGCATGGCAGTGTGATATGTTTATCAACAGGCACACCATTTGCCATTTTTTGGCTAAAGCCATCATTAAGCGGTTTATCAACAGTGACTAAATAACGTTTTGGCTGGTGGAAGTCAGGATGGATCAGCTGATTACAAAACTCACCATCATTAGTCAGTATTAACAGACCACGAGAATCTTTATCTAGCCTGCCAATGGGGTATACGCGGGTGTCTGTTGGTAGATGGTGAATTAAGCTGCTAGGGTCATGTTGATTGAGTTTACAATCAATTCCTACCGGTTTGTGATAGGCATAATAAACGCGCGTTGCTTTACCTTGTACACGCGTGTTATTGACGCGTATATCGTCGTTATCATCAACGTGATCAATATGATTGGCTGGGCGGTTATTTACGCTCACCACACCTTCATCAATCAGCCGCGAGGCTTGTTTACGAGAACAAACGCCAGCATGGGCAAGGTATTTAGCTAGACGAGTTTTCTCGCTCATAAATTAAGTCGCTTCGGTTTAAATTGATCAAAGTATATCAAAGCAACGTACAGATAACTTAATCCACTGTAAAAAGGGTTTCACCATGGCGATAAAATTATCAGAACTTAAAAACCATCAGCCTTTGCAAAAAGTTATTGTTCACTCATTGGAAATGGCTTTATACCAAGTGTCGGTGATGATCAACAATGTTGAGTATTATGTAACGGATGAGCAAGGGGAGTTTATTCGTGGCTTAAGTCCATTGCATATTCAAAAACGACTCGACCACCTTAGTTATGCGCAAATGGTATTGCGTCATACCAGTGCATACGATGAAATGTGTGGCCAGAGTGAAAAAGTGGGCAGTAATATGCTTGAGGTGCCTTACGGTAAAAATCATTTATATTAACTTGCTAGTCATTTAAACTGACCTTTTAACTTGGTAAAAAGCGACCATGTATCAGTTTGAAAATGATGATTCACAGGTATTAGAACAGTTATTGCGTGAGCAAATAGTTGCTTATAATCAAGCTTACTTTGATGCACAAAGACTGCCATTGGGGTGTAAATTTGTTGATGAAAATCAGCAAGTGGTGGCGGCTGTAGCTGCTCAATTATTTGGTAACTGGTTACAAATAAATTGGCTTTGGTGTGATGAAAAAGCACGCGGTCAAGGCCTAGCTAGTAAGTTACTTAGCGCGATCGAATTAAAGGGTAAGCAGTTAGGTGCGCTGCAAGTTCAGCTTGATACTTTAGATTTTCAAGCTAAACCATTTTATGAACATCGTGGTTATGAAGTTAAATATCAACTCGATAATTATCCTCGCTCTGGCACCCGCTACTTTATGGAAAAATCACTTAGTTAGCTGTTAATGGTTCGCCATCAAAAGTAATGCCCAAGAAGGGGGTTACTTCTGGTGCTAACATAAATGTGCGAATGTTCATGTGATCGTGCTCATTAGGATTGCCAAGTACATCATCACGATAAAACGCGCCAAAGCAATCTAGAGTATTTTGTTTACTTAGTTGGTTTAGTTTAGCAAAAGCAAAAATTTTACATGAGCCATTATTTTCACCAACGGCACTTTTTAAGCCGTGGTTATTGAATGCGCAGGCTGTAAAAGTATAGTTTGCTTCAATCACTGCCATCGTATCGGCAAATGCAATGGTGTGTGGCTCATTAGCCAGACGGCTTAAAAAATCGTTGAGTGTCATAGTCATCCTTATTTAGCTAACTCTAGCTGATTAGTTTGTTGATTAATATTAAATTTAAACAACTGTAAAAAATTCATGCCGAGTAATCCATACCCACTATGGTTATCAATTACTAACACTTCAAAGTTTTCAATATATTGCTGGCCAATTAAAATTGAATCAAGTTGGTAACGTTTTGCGATTACTTGGCCGTTGGCGGTATTGATGCTTAAGCTATCAATATAGTCGGGTATTGGCCGTAATGCTTGAAATACGTTATTTGGTAATACGGTAAAGCTTGCCCCGGTATCTATCATTAGTTGGGTGTTGAGCGCATCGTTGATTTGCATATCTAATAAATAGTGTGCGCCGTATGGACGTAATGGCACCAGATCAATACCGCTTTGCGCTTGTGCTATGCGTGTTTGTAATTCAGCAACTTTCGCTTGTAATGGATGCTCCAAAGGAAAGCGATCTAATGTTGCTTGCGCGCTTAGCAGGTCACCGAGATGGTAATACGCATTAGCTAGTGCGAATAAGTAATTAGGATTTTCGTTATCATAATCAAGCCACACTAAGGTTTGATTAATGGTTTTTTGCCACGCGTGCTGCTCTGTAAGCGTTTTTATTTGTGCGATGGTCAATTGTATTAAACGCATATTAATGGCTGCTTGCTGGCTTTCATTGGCAAGTGATTGCAATGATAATAACGCAACAATAGCTTGGTGTAGCTGCTGGTTTTTCACTAAACGTTCGGCATCAAGCTGTAACATATTTATATCGTATGGATAGCTATTTAAAAATAATTGCAAAAAAGTCTCAGCAGCTGTGAGCTCATTATTTTTTAACCAGTTATCGAGTTTATCTAACCATAAAAAGTAAAGTTGTTCAGCTTGTAATGGCTGGCTTGTAGTTAATGCTTGGTAGCTGGCTAAGGCAGCCGTAAACTGTCGCTGATTAAATTGCTGTAGAGCTTGCTGATAGAGTGATTGCTGATTGTTTTCAACGATAACTGATGGCGACAATTTAACGGCTGCTTGTGGGGCTGTTGCTTGCTGTTGTGGCCACAATAAATAGCCATTAAGTGCCACTGATAGCAGTAGCAGCAGCGTGATAAATTTAGTAACAGCAGTCCCTTTCATTGCTCGCTCCTAGAATATTATGGCTGGCTTAAAAAGTGTTTAAGCGCTTGAATATCAGTTATTTCAATATCGGCTAAGCCTTTGTAGGCATATTTAGCTGGTTGGTCATTTAACCAAAGTGACTGACAACCCGCATTATGCGCACCTTGTACATCGGTGTCTAAACTATCACCAATGTGCAAAATGTGCTGGGTTGGGACGCCAAGCGCGGCGGCGGCCTGTTCAAACATCGTGGTATGAGGTTTAGCTTTACCGTGAATACCTGCTTGTAAAACCAGTTCAAATACACCATTTAAGTTAAAACGTTCAATTTCTACATTACCATTGGTAATAGCAATTAAGCGATAGCGTTTACTCAGTTGTGAAAGTAAATCGAGCACTTTATCATCCACTACAATTTGGCTGCGGGCATCAGCAAATGCTTGATAAGCATTATTAGCATGGTGTTCGAGCTCTGCGTTTTGATAACCAAGCTTTGCCAGTGCTGTACGCAGAGTGCTTTTGCGCCACTGCGTAACATTGTCGACTAACTCGGGGTTATCAAGTAGCGCCTGCTCACGGCATTGTTGCCAATAGTCTTTACCTTGTGCTTGCCAGTTTGGCAATGCATTTAGATAATTTATCTGTGCTTGAACGGCTGCTGTAATTATCGGATGGTTATTGTATAAGGTGTCGTCTAAGTCAAAACTCAATACGGTAAAAGGTGAAATGGCACGATTAAAGCGGATCATATAAGCTCCTGGCTAGTCGGTATTTGAACGTTTTTTAGCGCGAGGGTGCGTGTTGTCATACACTTTAGCTAAATGCTGAAAATCTAAATGGGTATACACTTGGGTGGCCGATAAACTGCTGTGACCCAATAACTCTTGTACTGCTCGCAAGTCACCCGATGATTCTAAAATATGTGATGCAAATGAATGGCGTAATTTATGTGGGTGTACTTGGCTGCTAATACCTTGTTTTATTCCCCACTCTTGCATGCGAAGCCGAACGTGACGTGCTGAAATACGGCACTTTTTGCTACTGACAAATACTGCAATTTCTTCTGGATGAGCAAATTGAGGGCGTAGTTTAAGCCATTTATTTAATGATTCTAGCGCCTTGCCTCCCACTGGTAACAGGCGTTCTTTGTTGCCCTTACCGCGGACTAATATTTCCCCCGCACTGCGATTTATATCTTGTATATTGGCACCAACTAACTCACTAATTCGTAAGCCAGACGAATACATCAGCTCCATCATCGCCTGATCGCGAACTGCAAGAGGATCATCATCGTGAATATCAAGTAACCGTGCCATTTGGTCTACATCAAGGTTTTTAGGCAGGGGTTTGGCAAACTTGGGGCCTTTGATTGCTTCTGCCGGATTATGATAATGGTTTTGTTGACAGTTATCTTTGGTCTTTAAAAACTTATACAAACTGCGAATGCAGCTGAGCTTTAAACTAATCGTACGGCCACTTAGTTGCTTGCTTCTAAGCTGCATGCTGTAACGGCGTATATGCTCACCCTGTACGCTTGACCAATCATTACACAGTTTGCTGAAATACAATGCAGCGAAGTTAAGTTGGCTGGTGTACTGGCTGATAGTGTGTGGTGAGTATTGTCTTTCGAAGCGCAGATAATCACTAAATAATAGGATTGGCGTGCGCCACTTATCGCTTAGTTTGTCACATAATTGCTCAACATTTGGCGGCTGCTGCTCGCTCATGCCTGCTCTAGTTCCAATTCCAACAGTCTAAGTTGCAGTGAGCGAACAAACTCAAGTACAAATAAACTATCTTTTGCCGGTTCGAAGTGGTTTGCATCATCACTGCCAAAGGCCAAAATAGCGATAGGGTGCTGACTGTTACCAATTAAATAGAGCGCAGTTGATTGTGTAGCAGGGCTGAACAGTAAATCTCGCTCTTGCTGATTTACGCGACCCAGATAAACGCCATTATGCTCTAAGCGGTGTTCAATTAGTTGCGCAAACTTTTTATCATACTTAAGCAAGTGGCATTCATTAATCGCCGGATTAGTACAAATAATATTGCGTAAGTTTATTGCTAAAGTTTTAAAGTCGTAGTTAGTCCAAAGCTGGCGATGACACTCGCTGAACAAGCTATAAATTAGCTCATTTTCTTTTGCGTGCTTAATTAAGCTGTCAATTTTGCTTTTCAACATGGTGTTGTGTTCACGCAATTGACGCTGTTGGATGTGCACCAATGAGGTTGCGCCTTGTACTTGCTGCAGCTCAAGTTGGGCTAATAGTGCTGGATTTTGAGCTAAAAACAATGGGTTTTGTTGTAAAAACTCACTCACTTGCTCACTAGTTACTTGGTCGTTTGAGTTACTCATAAAGCGACCTGCCCATCAAATACATGCTCTGCAGGGCCGGTCATTCGCACTGGATGGCCTTCACCTTGCCAGCGAATTTGCAAACTACCGCCCGGTAAATCGACCTGTACTGTAGTGGATAATTTACTTTGAATTTGGCCAATTACCATTGCTGCACATGCGCCTGTACCGCAGGCGAGCGTTTCGTTAACGCCACGTTCCCAAACTCGCAATTTAATATGCTCAGAATTAATCACTTGCATAAACCCCACGTTAACGCGCTGTGGAAAACGTTCATGATTTTCAAGTAGCGGGCCTAAAGTGCTGACGTCAGCTGTCTCTATATCATCAACTTCAAGTACACAATGTGGGTTACCCATTGATACTGCACCACTAAATACGGTGTGTTCTTCTGCTCGAATAATATAAGTCAGTTCACGCTTAGTCGCTTTGAGTGGAATTTTGCTCGGTTCGAAATTAGGGTGACCCATGTTGACGGTGACTTGGCCATCTTTTTCTATGTATAAGGTTAAATTACCTGATTTGGTAGATACGGTGACTTTATGTTTATTAGTAAGGCCTTTCATCCGTACAAAACGGGCAAAACACCGAGCACCATTGCCGCATTGTTCTACTTCGTTACCGTCAGCATTAAAAATACGATAATGGAAATCAAGATCGGGAGAATAAGGCGCTTCAACCATTAATAGTTGGTCAAAGCCGATGCCGAAATGGCGATCTGCCAGTTTTTTTATTTGGTCTCGTGACAAGAAAACGTTTTGTGTAATGTTATCAATTACAACAAAATCGTTGCCTAGGCCGTGCATTTTGGAAAAATTAACTAACATAGCGCTCTAATTCGGGTTGCTCTGCGCTAATCATGCCACAGAGCAGCCTCGTTACAAAAAGTTTATGGTAAAATTTTCTCGCCTTGCCATAGACTTTCCAGAGTTTCACGCGCGCGGATCAAATGACTCTGCTCGCCATCGACCATGATCTCTGCCACACGTGGCCGTGAGTTATAATTTGAGCTCATGGTAAAGCCGTAGGCACCAGCGCTGCGCTGGGCAAGTAAATCACCTTGTTGTAAGGCTAACAGGCGATCTTTACCTAAAAAGTCACCGGTTTCACACACCGGACCGACAATATCAAAGTTGTATGTGGGTGTGTCGTCATTACGAGGCGTTACCGGCACAATTTTTTGCCATGCTTGATATAAAGCAGGGCGCAACATATCGTTCATACCGGCATCAACGATTGCAAAAAACTTATCTTGGTTTTGTTTTATAAACTCAACTTTTGTAACCAAAATACCCGCATTGGCAGCAATCGCACGGCCCGGTTCAAAAATAAGCTCTAAGTGTTGATAATCAGTTAAACGATCGGTGATATGTGCCACATATTCACTTGGATGCGGTGGCGCTTCGCCATTGTATGGTACGCCTAAACCGCCGCCAATATCTAAGTGGCTGAGTTCAATACCGTTGGCTTTTAAATCGTCAATTAGAGCCAGTACTTTGTCTAGTGCTTCGAGAAATGGTTTGATTTCAGTCAGCTGTGAGCCAATGTGACAATCAACCCCGGTGATTTTTAGGCCAGGCAATGACGCAGCATACTGATAAACACTTGTTGCAGTAAGAATATCGATACCGAATTTATTTTCTTTTAAACCCGTTGAAATATACGGATGGGTTTTCGCATCGATATCAGGGTTTACACGAATTGAAATTGGCGCGACTAAATTAAGTTCGCTGGCAACGTGTGAAATACGATCTAGCTCTGAGACAGACTCAACATTAAAACATTTAATCCCGAGCTTGAGTGCGTAGGCAATTTCGTCAGCTGTTTTGGCAACCCCTGAAAAAACCACTTTACTAGCGTCGCCTCCGGCCGCAATGACGCGGGCAAGCTCACCTTTAGAAACAATATCAAAACCTGAGCCCAAACGTGCCAGCACATTTAAAACAGCAATGTTTGAATTGGCTTTTACAGCATAGCAAACTAAGTTTTTATGATTGGTCGCGGCCTGTGCAAAGGCAAGGTAATGACGCTCAAAGGTTTTGCGAGAATATATATAACAAGGCGTACCGTATTGTGCGGCGAGCTCCTTGACAGCGATGTCTTCAGCATGCAGCTGATTATTTTTATAGTCAAAAAAGTCCATTATTGGTCCTGTTTCGATTCAGTTGTTGATGACTGTGTTTGCGTAACTGGAGTTGTTACTTGTTGTGGTTTATTTGGCTCGGCTTTATCTTCTGGCAAATACAGTGGCCCGCTTTGTCCGCAGCCAGCTAAAGTGATGAGTAGTACACCAAGTGGGGAAAGTCGTTTTAATTGTTTAAGATGCATCTCTTTCATTAGATTAATCGTGTTGCTGGCTTTATAATCGCAGATTAACAGAATATCTAAAAAATGCAGCTATTCGCGGATGAATTTATTCCTGTTACACTAGCTGCATGCAATTCGTACCGAATATCTGGCTAAATGCCCGTAAAAGGAAATAATAATGACTGATCATGAATACCACCAATTAGCCGAAGCTCTTATGTTTACCATTGAAGAACAAGTGGATGACTGTGAAGCTGACTTAGACTATGAATCTGCACAAGGTATTTTGGAGATTATTTTTGCTGATCGCAGTAAAATTGTGATTAATAAGCAAGCTCCTTTGCATCAAGTATGGGTTGCGACTAAGTTTAATGGTCACCATTTTGAATTGCGTGGCGATAAGTGGATTGATAATCGCTCGGGCGCAGAATTTTGGCAGTTTATGAATGAAGCAACAACGCGTCAAGCTGGCCAAACGGTAGAATGGCAATCAGCACTATGAGTTTAGAGTTTGTAGAATACGCGGCAAAAGGCCAGCATCAAGCAACGATTATTTGGTTACATGGTTTAGGCGATTCAGGCGATGGATTTTTACCTGTCGCATCGCAACTTGCATTGCCTGATGAATTAGGTGTGCGGTTTGTGTTCCCGCATGCTCCGGTACAACCGGTCACCATAAATGGTGGTATGGCAATGCGTTCTTGGTATGATATTAAATCTATGGATCTAGACAAGCGTGCTGATGAAACTGGGGTACGCGAATCAGCGGCGAAGGTTGAGCAGTTGATTGAGCAAGAGCTTGGTAAAGGTATTCCTGCAGATAAAATAATATTGGCTGGTTTTTCTCAAGGTGGCGTTATTGCGCTACATTTAGCACCGCGTTTAACTCAGAAACTGGCAGGTGTAATGGCGCTTTCGACTTATATGTGCGTGCCAGATAAGTTAACGGCTGAAGCTAAACATACAGATTTGTCGGTATTTATGGCTCATGGTAGCCAAGATCAAGTAGTACCTTATGATGCAGGTCGTCATGCGTTTGACATACTTACAACGCATAACATGGATGTAAGTTGGCAAGATTACCCAATGGGCCATCAGCTCTGCGGGGAAGAACTAATGGCTATTCGCCACTGGTTGATCGCGCGCTTAAGTTAAATAGTGTTGAGTAGCCGAGGCTAAAATGAAACAAAAAATAGTGATCACTGCAAGTATGAGTCGAGAGGCTGCACCTATCGCGCCTGAGGTAACCTATCAATGGCATTGGCAGCGCATTGTTACCGTTACGCTACTGATGATATTTGCGTTAGTTATTTTTACTTATAGCCTGTTGAGCTCCGTTAATGCTGAGCAAAATGATCAACAACAACCCCTTGATAGCCCCGCCGAGTCTGTTGCACAGACAAGCGAAGAAGACGCGCCTTTAGCATCTTCAACAACGGTAGCAGACAATACAGAGTTTGAGGTAATCAGCGAAGCGTCGACGCTCACTGATATTAATGCTGATGATGGTAATGATGCTAGTGTAGTGGATGATAAAAGTGAATCGCTAGAAATGGCGATGATAACTGATAGCCCAGAGCAGCAAATTGTTGATAGTAATCAGCCCGAACAAAGCCAAGCACTTGCAGCTAATACTATTGTTGCTACAAATACCAATAATGAGCCAGTAGAGAGTGACGTTAGTGCGGAGCAACCAGATAGTTTTGCTACATCCGCACATATTGCCAGCGTTGCTCTTGGTGCAAAAATTGATACCGACAAAGTAAGCCGCGCAGTATTGACCCGTGAAGTGGTTGATCGTGAACCCGTTAATGTTTTTAAAGCGGATGTGCGTTTAAATGAATTTACTGAAACAATGGCATTTTTTAGTGAGCTTAAAAATATGCAAGGGCAGACGGTCAAGCATGTTTGGCGCTATGAAAATGAAGTGCTAGATAGTATTGAGCTTGGTGTAACGTCTCCTCGGTATCGCACTTACTCTAATAAAACTATTTTACCTGAACAAGTTGGCAACTGGCGTGTTGATGTTGTTGACGAACAGGGCCATTTATTGGCACAAAAAGAATTTCGCATTTTAGCTGAGTAAGTGTTTATTCACCTTTAGGCTCAGCAAAGAAAATTAATTGGACTCCTTTTATGACTGAAAACGTGACAAAAAAACCTCAACTTATTCGTATCGCTACGCGTAAAAGTGCATTAGCACTGTGGCAGGCTGAATTTGTAAAGGCACAGCTAGAGCATTTCCATGCCGGCATTACTGTTGAGCTAGTACCAATGTCGACGCAAGGAGATATTATTCTTGATACACCACTTGCAAAAATCGGTGGCAAAGGACTATTTGTTAAAGAGCTTGAGCAGGCCATGTTAGATGGCCGTGCAGATATCGCTGTGCATTCAATGAAAGATGTACCTGTTGATTTTCCTGAAGGGTTAGCACTGCATACAATTTGTGAACGTGAAGATCCACGCGATGCATTTGTGTCAAATACCTTTGCCAACATTGCACAGCTACCACAAGGTGCTATTGTTGGTACATCGAGTTTGCGTCGTCAGTGTCAAATTCGTGAACTGCGTCCTGATTTAGAAATTCGTGATTTACGCGGTAACGTCAATACTCGCCTAGCTAAGCTTGATGATGGCCAATATGATGCGATTATTTTAGCTGCTGCTGGCTTAATTCGTTTACAGATGCATGACCGTATTAAAGCATTTATTGAACCAGAAGAATCGTTACCAGCGAATGGTCAGGGCGCTGTAGGTATTGAATGCCGTATTGATGACGAGGTTACCCAAGCGTTACTTGCACCACTTGAGCATAACGAGACACGTATTCGTGTTAATGCCGAACGTGCAATGAATCGCCGTTTAGAAGGTGGTTGCCAAGTACCAATTGGCGCTTATGCTTTAGTTGATGGCGAGCAAGTACATTTACGTGGTTTAGTGGGCGCAATTGATGGCAGCGAAATTTTACGCGCTGAGATCAGTGGTAAAGCAATTGATGCTGAACAGCTTGGTGTGCAACTGGCTGAACAGTTACTTGCTTTAGGCGCAGATAAAATTTTAGCTGAAGTATATAGAGACGCATAAATGTCACAGATCCTGATAACTCGCCCACATGGAAAAGGCGCCGACCTTGCAGAGCAACTGTCGCAAGGGGGTTATCAGGCGACTTTATTTCCGGTTTTGAAAATTGATTACTTAACCCCAGATAATACTCAACTGACCCCTTTACTGAATGCAGATAAAATTATTTTTATCTCCCAAGATGCTGTCAAAGCATTGTTGGCACTTAAACCCGATATCAATACTAAAGCGCAATTTTATGCCGTAGGTGAACAAACGGCAGAGGCCATTTGGCAGGCATTCGGCGTACGAGCAGCCGTGCCTAAACTGCATGATTCTGAAGGATTACTGGCTTTAAAATCATTACAGCAAGTTGATGGTCTAAATATAGTGTTGGTTAAAGGTAAAGATGGCCGAGCAACGATTGCAAAAAACTTAAAGCAACGTGGGGCATTTTTAAATAATTTAGTGGTTTATCAACGAGGCCCTGTAGAAGGTAATGCAACTGACTGGCTAGACCACTGGCAAAGCCTTGATGTTAAAGGTATAGTCATAACAAGTAATGCGGCAGTTGATGCGATTTTTCGTGAATTGGGCGCAAAACAATTAGAGTGGATCAGACAGTGCCAGTTTTATGTTGCCAGTGCTCGCATTAGTGAATACCTTGCGGCGCAACAGATTGACTCGGCAAATATACACATTGCTGCAGGTGCAAGCGATAGCGCTATGTTTACTTGTATTAGCGAAGGTAACATTATGAGTGAAGATACAAAGCCAACATCACAGCTTGCTGACCCTAAAGCAACGCCAAGCAGTTCAACCAAGGCGAATGCTAAGGTTGCAGACTCTGCTTCGGCAACAAAAAAAGACTTTGCTATGAAACAAGAAACGAACCAAAAAAACAAACAAAAAATAAGTAAAACTGGCAGCTTAGCATTACTTATCTCGTTGATTGTGGCCTCTGGTGTTGGTTTTCAGTTTTACCAAAAACTTCATACACAACAGCAAGCAAATCTGTTAGTTAATCAGTTATCAGCTGACAACCAATTACTCGGTAAAGAGCTGCAAGCAGTGAAAGTTGCGCAGCAAACCTTGCAACAAGCGCTGTTTAATAGTGAGCAAAAAGTTGCTGCTAGCTTAGCTGAAAATGCAGATAACACGGCAAAACAATTAGCAGCCGCCTTGCAGCGTGCAGAGCAACAAACATATAGTCTTAATCCACAAGAGGTGACTAGTTTGCAGCGTATGGCTGAGTTTAAACTGTGGGCTGAGCATGATTATAATGGAGCGGCGGCAGTATTAACTCGATTAGATACGTTATTAGCAGAGCATCCAGGAACTGGCGCTATTCGCCAAGCAATTTATCAAGATTTGCAAGCGCTTAGCACTGTTGAGCCGGTTGCAATAGAAGCAATTTATTTAAAGCTGCACGGTGTACTTGGGCAAGTAGATAAGCTCGTTTTCAATGCGGTGGCATTACCACAAGAAGTAGATCAAAAAGAGCAACATGTATTGAGCGAAAACGTTAGTGATTGGCAGCAAAATTTAGCTAATTCGTGGCAGCAATTTAAAGATAACTTTATTAAAATTCGCCAACGTGAAGATATCGCTATTGAACCTTTATTGACAGAGTACGAGCGTCATTTGATCCAACAGCGATTAAGTTTATATTTATCGCAAGCTCAAGATGCGCTTTTGACTAAACAAGCCAGTATTTATTTTACTGCTCTGAGTCAAGCCGAAGTATTAGTAAAAGATTATTTCCAACATGATGAAGCACTAACTAAAAGTACGCTTAAAGCGCTGCAGGAGTTGAGCAAAGAGCAGTTAAACTTTAGTCCAGCTATCACTTTGCAAAGTACTGAGCAGATCAAGGAGTGGGCAAAATGATCCGCTTAATATTGGTTATTTTAGCAGTTGCTGTATTACTTGCTTTATCGCCTATGTTAATAGGTGAAGTGGGTTATGTATTAATTTCGTTTAATAAAACTACTATTGAAGGGTCTATCGTTGCTTTTTGCGCGACCATTTTGGTTATCGCGCTGGGTTTGTATTTAACTTATAAGCTTATTAGTTATATTTTGTCTTTATACAGCAATACTCGCCATCGTTTTTTTGCCCGTAGTGAGGAGCGTAAACAAGCGGCGATTGAACAAGCTGTATGGAGTCTGATCAGTGGTGATAGCGAACAGCTAGAACTGGCATTGGGGAACAATAGCGTGGCTGATAATTGGCAAGATGTGCGCTATGCGTTATTAGCTAAAGCGGCTTTACAAAATAATGACACAAGCAAAGCGATTGGATTACTTGACCAAATTTCACCAGAAAACCAACTAAAAGCGGCTAAACTCTGGTTAGCCAGTGGTGATTGCAGCACAGTAAGCAGTGAATTAAAAGCGTTAGCGGAAGCTAAAAAAGCCACCGCGCTGGAGCTGAAATTGTATGCCGAAGTACTTGTGCAACAGCAAAAATGGACTGCGCTTGAGCAGTTTATGCCGCGTTTACTAAGTAAAAAAGCGTTAACAGATAGCCAATGGTCGATATTATTAACCACCTACTTTATGGCACAGCCAGAATCGCAATTAACCGATAAGTATCAGCAACTATCTAAAAACGTAAAAGTAAAAGCGCATAGCTGTTACTTAGCTGCGATGGCAAAAGCTGGGCGTTTAAATGAGATTGAATTAAGTTTACTTAAAATGCTGAAAAAACCAGAGCAGCATATTGAGCTTGCACATATATTAAAAGTGTCCGCCCCTGGAGACGCATTAAAGTTACAGGCGAGTTTACAAGATACTTTAAAAAAAGAGCCGGATAATCAAGCATTGTTACTGGCACTTGCATGCTTAGCTAATGCTCATGGTGAGTATGAGCTTGCTGCTCGGGTGTTCGATAAAGCGTTAAACACAGAGAACAGCAAAGAATATTTAGTACAAGCACAGCTTAGTTATAGTAAAAGCGCACAACCCCAAAAAGCACTCGACCTTTATTTGTAATTACAGTTAGTTGAGGCCTGAATAGGAGCGCCAGAGCATTGCAAAATATATTTACTCTGACGTTTGGTTTAACTTTTGCTTATTTTATTACTGGGTTTTTCAGTAATTCGCTGCTCGCTATTGATGGTTATGCTGTGGCTTCGTGGCCACCATCAGGCATTGCCCTTGCAGGGTTTTTATTGTGCGGGCGACGCGCCTTAGTTGGGGTTTTGCTCGGTGCTTTACTCACCAATATGATTCATCTCGATCGTGTTGCTGATATTCTGCATTGGCAGGTTTTCTTACAAGCTTTAGCTGTATCTTTTGCAGCCGTTTTGCAGGCCTGGGTAGGCTGCTATTGCATCGTTAAAATAATTAAAGCTCCGCTAGACTTATCCTCTTTAAAACACAGTGTACAAAGCTTGATCATTGCAGGGCCTGCTTGCTGTGTGATTGCTGCAGCGATAGGCACTAGCTTATTGGTGTCCAATAATATAATACCGGTACATACCGCTTTTGATAACTTTGTGGCGTGGTGGATTGGCGACAGTATTGGGGTGTTAATTTTTACACCGTTAATATTGGCGGCTTTTAATTACGAGCAGATGCGCCATCGCTTACAAGTAATTTTACCTTCAATCCTTATTTATGTCGTTATAAGTATTAGCTTTTATGCTGCGGCAAGTGTGAAAAAAGACAAAGATATTCAAAAGCAAGAAGCAAAAGTAGCTGAAGTGCGGTTGGAAATAAATCATAAATTAGATGAGGTATCGGCGCATTTAGCTCTGCTTTCTACTTTTTTTGCCAGTAGTGATGAAGTCAGTTACGCTGAATTTAAGCGTTTTACTACAACTCAACTTAATTACAGCAATGAAGTACTTGCCCTAGAATGGGTGCCAAATGTACCTTTATCAACGGTTGCTCAATACCAACAACAAATTCGTCTAGAAGGCTTTAATGAATTTTATATAAAAGAGCAATCACCCCAGCAACAATGGCAGAGTGTGACGAAACGGGACAGTTATTACCCTGTACAGTATGTACATCCGATGTTGGGTAATGAAGGGGTAGTAGGTTTTGATTTAGCCTCAAATGCGCAAATCCGTGATGTGATGATGATGTCAAAAGCATTGAATGAGTTGATTATTAGCGAGCCGATGAAGCTTGTACAAAGCAACAATGATGATACTGGGGTATTATTTTTCTTTCCGGTTTTTGGTGACTTAGATATGCAAGGTGATTTTAGGGGCTTTGTGGTTGGCGTTATTAACTTAGCGCGCTTGGCTGATACTTTGCAGTTTAATCATCGCAGTCAAATAAGTATGCACTTCTACGATGTGACTGATGCGCAGCAGCGACAACTAATCTACCGCGCATCTCGCACTGATAGCGAACTGCTGAGTGAATACCAGTTAGTTATCGGGCAGCGAATTTGGCAAGTTCAGTTATTTGAACCAACAACACAAACGTCATGGATAATGTACTGGTTTGCACAAATATTAGGGATGTTATTTGTTTGGTTACTGATCACTTTTTTAATCTCAGTGACCGGCACCAATATTCAGGTGCGCGAGCAAGTTGCTCAACAAACACGAGTGTTGCGTCAAGAAAAACAAAAAGCAGATGAAGCAAGTCAAATCAAAAGCCAGTTTTTAGCGAATATGAGTCACGAAGTACGTACTCCGATCAATGGCATTAAAGGTCTGCATTATTTAGCGTTGCAGCAGCAAGATTGGCAACAAGCCCGCCATTATATTGAACAAGCTGATGGTGCGCTGAGTGTGTTGCTGCGAGTATTAAATGATGTACTCGATTTCTCTAAAATGGAAGCTGGCAAACTCGATTTAATACAAGAGCCTATCGAGTTAAATCAGCTTATTGATGAATTAGTTAATTTGGTGCAATTCGACGTTGACATTAAGTCGCTGAAATTAATATTAGAACTAGATAACAGCGCAGATCTACAGCTAGATAGCGACCCAATACGTTTAAAGCAGGTCTTGCTAAATTTATTAAATAATGCGATTAAGTTTACCGCTACAGGCACAATCACACTCAAAGTATGGCAGCAGCAAGACGTCACTTACTTTAGTGTCAGTGATACTGGTATTGGTATTAGCCAAGTAGCTCAACAGCAACTTTTTCAACCATTTGCACAAGCCGATAGCTCTACCTCGCGACAGTTCGGCGGTACAGGTTTGGGGTTAAGTATTTGCAAAAAGTTGGTTGAATTGATGGGAGGAAATATTAGTTTAGTAAGTGAGGAAGGACAAGGTTCAACTTTCACTTTTACCTTACCACGTATCTCGCCTCTCACTAAAGCCGAGCAATTAGAGCCTCTCTTTGCTGAGATTGACACGAGTACTTTATCGCTTGCTGAATTTAAGATCCTATTGGTGGAAGATAATCCGCTAAACCAACATGTTGCTACCGCTATATTAAAAACCAAAGGGTGTATTGCTGATGTTGCCAGTGACGGTTTTGAAGCCATTGAGAAGGTCTCTGAAACCCGTTATGATTTAGTGCTTATGGATATTCAAATGCCTAATATGGATGGTTTGCAAGCCACTAAAGTGATTCGTGATGAGCTATTTATACATCAGCTTCCTATTATTGCTCTGTCAGCAAATGCTCATGATGATGATGTTAAAAAAGCTCTCGCAGCTGGTATGGATGGCTATTTAACAAAACCAATCGATGCCGAAAAGCTATTTAAAACCATATGGCATTACCTACAACAGAGTACTGATTAATTTTTAGTACTTTTATCGATCGGGGCTGACAAATGACCTCAATAATACAAACAAAATGATCTAAACTTGAATTACCGATTTAAGTGCGTATGATCCGCGCAAATTAACTGAACTGAGTGCTAATTATGATCAATAAAAAACTCCCTTTGCTAGATATCCATCGCCATTTAGATGGTAATGTCCGCGCGCAAACTATTCTTGATTTAGGTCGTCAGTTCAATATTAAGCTGCCTGCTGATAATGTTGCAGACTTAATACCGCATGTGCAAGTTATCGATCCTGAGCCTAACTTAATGGCCTTTTTACAAAAGCTTGACTGGGGCGTCACGGTATTGGGTGATTACGATGCGTGTCGGCGTATTGCTATCGAAAATATTGAAGATGCGCAAGCACAAGGTCTTGATTATGTAGAGCTGCGTTTTAGCCCTTACTACATGGCACAAAGCCAAGGCTTACATCCACAAGGTGTGGTTGAAGCTGTAGTTGATGGTATTAAAAGTGCGACTCAAAGTAGCACGGTTAAAGCTAACCTGATTGGTATATTATCACGTACTTATGGCACTAAAGTTTGCCAGCAAGAGTTAGATGCCTTACTCGCGTTTAAAAATGATTTAGTTGCAGTGGACTTAGCTGGTGATGAAATTGGCTTTCCGGGCGAGTTATTTGTCGATCACTTTAAGCAAGTACGTGATGCTTACCTTAGCGCAACGATTCACGCCGGTGAAGCTCTGGGAGCTGCCAGTATTTGGCAAGCAATCAATGAGCTAGGTGCTGAGCGTATTGGCCATGGTGTCAAAGCTATTGAAGATGCCAAGCTAATGGACTACCTACGTGATAAACGCATAGGTATTGAATCGTGCCTAACTAGTAACGTGCAAACCAGCACAGTAGCCAGTTTAGATGTGCATCCACTGAAGCGCTTCTTAGATCATGGTATTTTAGCGTGTATTAATACCGATGATCCCGCAGTGGAAGGCATCGAAATTGAACATGAATACATGGTTGCAGGACCTGCTGCAGGCCTTACTCAGGCTGATATGGAAAAAGCCCAAGCCAATGCACTTGATATTGCATACTTGAGTGATGCTGAAAAACAGCAACTAAAGCAAGCAGTCGCTGCTCGATAGTTACGATGCACAAGCCATTAAATTATGCGCCTAATGCTCACGTTGGCAGCTTAGGTAGTTATCAAACATGGCTTTAAGAATATCACTACGGCCTATCATGCCTATGACCGTAGTGCCTTCTACAACAGGGTAGTTTTTCGGCTTACCGGTTTTCATTTGCTCTGCAAGTTCCATTATGTTGGTGTCGCCGTTGACGGTTACAACCTCGGTTTGCATCAGTTGTGAAACCTTAACCACACCGTCACAAAAATAACTATTTTGCATTAACGGTTTTAGCAGTTCTTGCTCAGAAATAAAGCCCACTAAACATTTATTATCATCAAACACTGGCGCTCCCAGTAGTTTGAATTTTTGTAGTTCTGCAATTGCTGTGGTCATCTCGGTTTCAGGGGTTATATGCGGTAACTTGCGCTGCATAAAATCTTTTACTTTGGTGTTTAACATTTGGGTCTCTCCCAATTAATGAGTTATTCAAAGTATGGTTAAGGATTGGCCGTTTGTGAAATTGTTTATGTTGATTGCGCTGATAGGTAACAACAATCACAGCTAAATTTAATTATGAGCCAGACCATCAGAGTGAGTTTGGTATTTGGCTTTCACTAACTCCATATAATGCGCTAAGCTTTTTTGTGAATTAGTATCAAATGCCTTGGCGAGTGGAATAATGCTTTGAATACGATCTAAGCGAAACTCTCGGTAGTCACTGCGCAACTGACAATAAGCGATAAGAGTCCACTTTGCGCCCCAATATACCAGTCCTAAAGGGTCGACAATACGCTGAGTTGGTCGTTGATTAACATCTAGATAATGAAATTCAATGCAGGTTTTATTAGTGATGGCTTTACGAAGTATCAAAGTGGTCGTTTGGTGGCTTTTATCGTGATGAAATGCAGAGACTAAATACGGCAGCTCTGCAACGCGTTGCTTTAACTTGTTAGGCAACACAGCATTAATTTTAGTCATTGCAGCTTGGGCATTCGCCGCTAACTGTGGATCAGTCCAAGCGCTGACCATTTTACTACCTAACAACAGTGCTTGTAGCTCCTCAAGAGTAAACATCATCGGTGGTAGGTCGTAATCGGTAATTAAATAGCCAGTGCCTGCCTCACCTTCAACGGGCACGCCCGAGCTCTGTAAGTGCTGAATATCGCGATAAATTGTTCGCTGAGATACCTGTAATTTATTGGCAAGTTCGTTTGCAGTGATCGCAAAGCGGCGACTCTTAAGTATGTTTACTAATTGAAATAGCCGCTCTGATTTGTGCATTGGTTATCCTTGTTTTCAAAAATACAGTGTTAGCTTTGTTGGCAAGCTGTTTGGCTAAGCACTTCAAAACGCTCCAGCTTTATCGATTCTTTTGCAATGAGAGAAGTGTACTGTTGGCAAATAGCATTATCAAAAAATGTATCACGCAGTTTTTGGGCATCAGCAACCGTAGCAAAATAAATGATACTACTATATTGCTGGGTATCGGCTTGTTTAGCAAGGGAGCGGTAAAGTACGCCTGATTGGTTATCAATATAACGCTGAAAATCATTATTAGCGATATGGAACTGCGCTAAATTTGTATCAGTCTTTAGTTTGAAATTTACAACTTCGATTAAATTTGTGGTCATCATAGTTCTCCTTGTTTAAGAAGAGCTAAGTAAATCATAGCGGGCTGTCAGGGAGTGTCAGTAACCAGCTTACGGATAAAAATTAAGCTGGTTACTCTGGTTACTCTGGTTATACTATTTTATAAATGCAAATGCATCGGCGTACATGTTTTCGCGAATTGCACCATGTGCTAGGAAATCATCGCGGACAATACCTATCATGTCAAAACGCCCTGCCATGTAAATATCATATGGGGCAAGCGATACGATATCGTTCATCACCGCTTTATGTACGTAGCCTGTGTGGCCTGTCCAGCTAGCTGTTGGGTTTTCAACTACTGGTATAAAGGTAAAGTTTTCACGGCTATCGGCCCATGTTTGCATTTCAGTATGCGCATACAAGGCTGACTCTTCACGCACACCCCAATAGAACAATACCGGACGCTCACAACCGATTTCACTTAAATGATCAGCTATAGATTTTGCGTATGAAAACCCAGTGCCGCCAGCGAGTAAAATAATTGGGCGTTCGCATTGGAGACGCAACTGTGAAATGCCTAAGCCGGCTTCAATCAACACCTGAGTTTTCTCAGCATGGGCTTGGCGAAGATGCTCTAAAGTTTGCATTGCATATGAATCAACTGCAGATGCGCCAATATGGAGTTCTAGCTCATCAGACTGTGAAGGGCGGCTGGCAATTGAAAACGCGCGCTTGTCTTTTTCGCCAAGCACTACTTGCAAATATTGGCCAGCTTCAAAGGTGACGCTTTCAACAGGTTTTAAAATTACTTTGTGAACAAATTCAGTGAGTGGGCTGATAGCGACAACTTCAGCGTGTAATGTTTGCATGTTTTACCTTAAATTAGCGGATACGCACTTTATTTGAACAATAATAACATATCCGCATAGTGAGTTTATAGCCTCTAAAAGAGCTGTTAAAGAATATCTAAGCTTTGCCAGATTTCATCGACGCGATCTTTAGTCGCTTGATCCATCACAATGGGTTCGCCCCACTCACGAGTGGTTTCGCCGGGCCATTTATTAGTGGCATCCATACCCATTTTTGAACCAAGACCTGAAACCGGTGATGCAAAGTCTAAATAATCAATCGGAGTGTTTTCAATTAGAGTAGTGTCGCGGGCGGGATCCATACGTGTAGTAATCGCCCAGATCACGTCATTCCAATCACGTGCGTTAACGTCATCATCACAGACAATGACAAACTTTGTGTACATAAACTGACGCAAGAACGACCATACCCCCATCATCACGCGCTTGGCATGACCTGGATATTGTTTTTTCATTGTCACTATCGCCATACGATATGAACAGCCTTCTGGCGGTAGATAAAAATCGACTATCTCAGGAAATTGCTTTTGTAAAATAGGTACGAAGACTTCATTGAGTGCGACCCCTAAAATTGCCGGCTCATCTGGTGGACGACCAGTAAAAGTGCTGTGATAAATAGGATCTTTACGATGTGTCATGTGGGTCACGGTCATAACAGGGAAGTTATCAACCTCATTGTAATAACCCGTGTGATCGCCATAAGGGCCTTCAGGTGCCATTTCGCCCGGCATTATATAGCCTTCAAGAACTATTTCAGCACTGGCAGGAACTTGTAAATCATTGGAGATCGACTTAACTACTTCTGTTTTGCTACCACGTAGCAAGCCGGCAAAGGCGTATTCACTCAAGGTATCTGGCACTGGCGTGACGGCACCTAGGATTGTCGCAGGATCAGCACCCAATGCTAC
The DNA here is from genome assembly GCF_014164365.1 of Pseudoalteromonas sp. SG43-6. Classification (NCBI taxonomy): domain Bacteria; kingdom Pseudomonadati; phylum Pseudomonadota; class Gammaproteobacteria; order Alteromonadales; family Pseudoalteromonadaceae; genus Pseudoalteromonas; species Pseudoalteromonas sp. SG43-6. The sequence goes on along the minus strand of NZ_JACJEZ010000001.1, from coordinate 23,291 downwards.
CGATACCGGATAAGGTTGGCCTGGGTTTTCTTTACACCATTCTTGAAAATCGAGAGCACCGCCACGGTGTGATAACCAGCGCATAATGATTTTATTTTTACCGAGTAATTGTTGGCGGTAAATACCTAAGTTTTGGCGTTTTTTGAAAGGTCCTTTGGTGACGGTTAAACCCCAAGTGATTAATGGAGCCACATCACCAGGCCAGCAGTGTTGAATTGGCAGCTTAGTTAAATCAACATCATCGCCTTCTAGAATAACTTGCTGACAAGGCGCTTTTTTAACTTCTTTGGCAGGCATATTTAATACTTGCTTAAACACTGGAATTTGGCTAAATGCTTCTCTAATGCCTTTTGGTGGCTCTGGCTCTTTTAAAAATGCCAGCAACTTACCGACTTCCCGTAGTTCGCTAACGTGTTCTTTACCCATTCCCATGGCAACACGCTCTGGTGTACCAAATAAGTTAGCTAGTACGGGGATATCATAACCTTTAGGGTTTTCAAACAATAAAGCGGGTCCCTTAGCACGTAGTGTGCGGTCGGCAATTTCGGTCATTTCAAGATAAGGATCAACTTCTTGGTGAATACGCTTCAGTTCACCTTTTTTTTCTAATAAATCGATAAAATCACGTAGATCTTTGTATTTCATTGTGGGCCGCTTTAAAGCTTAAAAGACTGTTGGCATTATACTTAAATAAAGACGTTAAGCGAATTAATGAGGTGTTTTTAGAGCGCATTTAAGCGATCATTTTTGTTACATTATAAGGTGAGTAAGCTATAGTTTAGGACAAATGTTTGAAATGAGTTTTTGATTAATGGGTGGGCTTATCGTAAAAACATTTATCAAGGCTGTTCTTCTTTGCTGTGTAATTACCTTTGTAGATCAAGTAAGTGCTAAGCAATCATTAAATTCCGCGCTCAATGTGCCGCTTTTTAATGAGCACAGTGCCGTGATGTTAGTGGTAGAACCGCAAACGGGTGAAATTAAATTTGCTAATAAAGCAGCGGCAGCATTTTATGGTTACAGTATTGCGCAATTGCAAACAATGCGTATCCAGCAAATTAATATATTTACTGAGCAACAAGTTGCACAGGAACGCCAAGCTGCTCTGAGTAAAGGGCAAAACTATTTTGTTTTCAAACACCGATTAGCGAGCGGTGAAACACGTACCGTTAGCGTTTATTCAGCCCCATTTACAATTGAAAATAAAGATTTTTTATTTTCTGTCATACATGATATTTCATCTCAACGTAACCTTGAAAAAGCGCTTTGGCATTATCAAGAAAATCTTGAACAATTGGTTGCCATTCAAACTAATGAAATAGAACAAAAACGCACCGATCAATTGCTGTTAGCGCTAATATCTATTTCTGTACTACTAATACTGTTAGCGACTTTAACCATGTTAGCTTTGCGATTACGCCGAGCTAAAAAATCGGCGCAAAAAGACAGTGCGACGCTAAAAGCGATTTTCAATAGTATTGATGATCTGCTCGTTTACACGGATGTCGAACATAGGGTCATTACAGCTAATACTGCGGCTGTGCAAAAGTTGACGGCAGGCGAGCCACTGAAGGATAAAAATATTTACTCATTTACTGAGTGTTCGAAAGGAGTAGTTGGGGTTGATAGTGAGTGTCAATTTCACGGAGCTAAAGAGGTATTTTGGGGAGAGGCACGAGTAACCGCAGTTATCGACGAAAAAAATAGCAAAATTGGTGAAATACATTTAATTCGTGATATCACTTTAAAATTAAAAGCACGTCAACAACAACGACTCGCGAGCACGGTATTTTCAACAACTAATGAAGGTATTTTAGTTTCTAATCGTGATAATGAAATTCAAGCTGTAAATAAAGCCTTCACACAGATCACCGGTTATCAAGAACAAGATGTGCTTGGTAAATCACCTGCAATATTAAATTCGGGCCATCATAAACCATCGTTTTTTAAAGTGTTATATCGACGTTTAAATGAGGCTGGGCACTGGGAAGGTGAAATATGGAACCGCCGCAAAGATGGTAGTATTTACCCGAGCTGGGTCAATATTTCGGTAGTATTTGACGAGGAAAAAGACATTGAAGTTTATGTTGCCTTATTTAACGACATTTCTTTACGCAAAGAAAATGAACAGGAAATGTGGCTACAAACTAATTTTGATACCTTAACGGGTTTGGCAAATCGCTATCATTATAATAGCAAGCTAGATCAAGAAATGATCCGTGCGACAGCTGATAATAAGCGTTTGGCAATTTGTTTTATTGATTTAGATCGGTTTAAAAGCGTTAACGATACCTTAGGGCATAATAGTGGTGATTTACTATTACTTGAGGCTGCCAAAAGGCTTAAAGCATGTATGCGCAGCTCTGACGTAGTTGCCCGTTTAGGTGGCGATGAGTTTGCGCTATTACTGCCAGGGATCAATAAGTTAGCAGATATTGAGCGACTAGCTACAAAAGCTCTGCTGGCGCTTAGTTCTTCATTTAAAATTGGTGAGCAAGATGTATTTGTATCCGGCAGTATGGGGATCACTATTTTCCCCGACGATGGCAGCGATCGAAAAATATTACTACGTAATGCTGATAGCGCTATGTACAAAGCTAAAGCGCAAGGGCGAAACTGCTTTGAGTTCTTTACCAGTGGCTTGCATGAACAAGCGACTGCTCGCAGTAGGCTCGAAAATGCTCTTCATAAAGCGCTTAGTAATAACGAGTTTACCGTTTATTTTCAGCCAATTATTAGCCACGATAAAAAAACGGTCGGCTGTGAAGCATTATTGCGATGGCATAGTGCGGAGCTTGGCGATGTTTCGCCGGCACAATTCATTCCTGTATGTGAAGAGTTAGGATTAATCATTCCCATTGGTGAGTGGGTACTCAGAGAAGCATGCCGCGAAGCTGCTAAGTGGTGTGGTTGTTTCGGTGATCAGTTTTTTGTTACGGTAAATATGTCTAGCGTGCAATTTATTCGCCAAGATATTGAAGCGTTAGTTAAAAGTGTTCTACAGGAAACGCAGTTATCAGCTCAGTGTTTAACCCTTGAAATTACAGAAACGCTACTTGCTGATAATAGCTCAAATATTTTGCAGCAGTTGCAAGCATTACGCGGAACCGGCGTGGGTTTAGCAATTGATGACTTTGGCACCGGTTACTCATCGTTGAGTTATTTAAAGCGTTTTCCGCTGAGTAAGTTAAAAATAGATCGGGAGTTTATAAAAGACTTACCGGATGATCTTGAAGATTGTGCGATGGTTAGTGCAATAATTTCAATGGCTAGTAACCTACAGCTCAAAGTTGTTGCCGAAGGAGTTGAAACCTTTGCACAGCTGGCTTTTTTAAACGCTCTAAATTGTGATTATATTCAAGGTTTTTTATACAGCAAACCACTGCCTGCGGCACTATTTGATAAATACATTAGGGAGTTTATCGCGGAGCAAAATAATAAATAAGTTGCTACACGCCACTGCAACGTTATTTCTGTGGCGTGTATTTATCATTATCACAATAGCTGCAGATGGGTTTTATATTCAGAGTTAGAACTTAAATCTTTCTACTGCGCTGGTTAATGAGTGAGCGAGTTGGTTAACGTCTTCACTTTGATTGGCGAGTGACTTTGCATGTTCGGCATTCGTTTGTGCTTGCACCGTTACTTGCGCCATAATCTGTTTTATCTCATTGCTGTTATCAAGCTGGTGATGTGATGAACTAGCAATTTGCATACTCATTTGGTTAATTGTCACTAAAGTACTTTTTATTTTATCCACCGCTTGGTTTAATTCACTACTATTTGCTACACATTCTTTTGCTTGTTGTTGCCCATCGTTAATTTCATGATGAGCAGTATTGGCCTGATGTTGCAGTGTTTGGATCATTGTATGTATTTCGCTAGTCGAGTTTTGCGTTCGTGCAGCTAAAGAGCGAACTTCATCTGCCACAACAGCAAAGCCTCGGCCATTTTCTCCTGCACGGGCAGCTTCAATAGCAGCGTTTAGCGCAAGTAAATTAGTTTGTTCAGCAATACTGCTAATTGTATCCACGATTGCGCCAATTAATTGTGTGTGTTGGGTTAGCTCATTAGTACTTTGTACAGCTTGATCAAGCCGAGTCAGTAACGCTGCAATACGCTGGCTGTTACGATCAGCAATCTGATTTACATCATTGGCAAACTGCGAAGCGTTAGCAACTTCATTAGAGGTGTTATCAGCTCGTTCACAGACCGCTTGGGAATTACTATGCATGCTATGCGCCACCGAGTCGGCCTCTGCAATACGATCTAATTGCTGCTGTGCTGCTTCGGTCATATGTTGGCCTTGTGCACTGGTTTGAATTGCTGATTGATCTAAGGTGTGGGCGTTATCACTTATCGCACTTAGTAATGTACTTAGATCATCGCTTAATTGATTGATATTGTTTAAAAGTACACCAAATTCATCATCATTATGGGGCTTTGTACGTTTCGATAAATCCCCAGAAGCGATACGTGATAGTGCTTTATTTACAGCATTGAGTGGTTTTAACATTGCTTTGGTGGTTAAAAAGCAGATCAAGGCTGCAAACGAAATAAGCACTAAACTTATAATAATCGCGAGTCGCGAACCTGTAGTGATCACCGACTGAGCATCCGCCTGCAAGGTATCAAAGCGTTTATCGGCTAAATGATTTAACTCAATAATGAGCTGCTCGGTAAGTTGAAACTGTTGCTGGAATGCAGCAAAGGCTTGCTCGGTCGCAACTTTGCTGGTCAAAAGAGTACTTTGTTGCTGGTACAGTGTTGCCAACTGTTGATTAATTAAGCTGAGAAGGTCTTTTAGGTTGCTGAAATTTGTTTGATTTTTTAACTCACTCGCTTGCTGTTGTAGGTATGTAAAATTAGATTGGATATTGTCTAATAAAAAAGCGGTATCTTGTTGGTGTTCTGTGAGTGTTTGTAGGGAACTAATGTGGTTGATGCTCTTAACATTATTGCCTAAGGTGAATAGTAAGTCGTCAATGCGGGTCGCGGTACCAACAATAGCGGCTAATAACGATTTTTGCTCCGGTGTTACTTCGATTAGTTCTAAATCAAGTAAGCCACTACTTAAGTCAGCAAGATTATTAGCGTAATCATTTGCTAATGAGGTAACCTGAGTTGCTGCTGTTAGGCCTTGTTGTTTGGTGTTAAACATTGTTGCGCTAGTGGTACTAAATTGCTGATAGCGTTGTGTTATTTTCGATAGTAATTGCAGCATTTGCGGTTGGTCGTGTAGCTGAGAGCTTAATTCTTCTAGCTTGGTTTTAAATAAAGCTTGTTCTTCATGAGTTCTCTGTTGCTGCTGTTGCAAACTGGCTTTACTTGTTTGGCTGTATGCAACGGCATTAAATTTGGTGATTGATAACAGCGATAACCGCAAGGCATGACTTTGCTGTTGTACCGGTACAGCTAAAGTTTCTATATCCGAAGTGGCGTGATTAATTTGTCCTAATGACCAGTAAAAAAAACTACTGCTGGCGAGCATTAAAAAACCAATTGTGGCAAAGGCAAAAATTAGTTTCGTTTTAATAGCAATAGCGCGCATAGTAAACCCGTAAATACTTAATTATTTATGAGTGTAGCAGTATTTTTATAAATTATAAGTTTGGCGAGCGATTGTATTACTCTAAATTACAGTGATATTTGTTGCCATCAATTATCAACATAGCTTCATTCCCTTTGGTCCAAAACAGCACATCTTCATTGGTATATTTTACGCCCGAGGCACTGATTTGTTTGGTCAGCGAATGATCTACTTGATTGTAATTTAGCGTGGCACTTTCTTCATCATTACTGGTAATAACGGCGCTTAGCTGGCTATCGCAGGAGAAAGACTGACTATTTAATTGTTCTGTGCATGCACTGAGGCTAATAACACCGAGTGCAATTAATAGGGTTTTATACATTAACAAGTACCTTGGCTAAATGTGTTGAGCAACTAGCATAGCAAACGAAAATTAACCTTTGGTGAAAATACTCGTTTAGGCTATGTTGATAATTATAAATTTTTTAACTGCAAAGGAAATGAGATGGCAGGTACTAACCTATTGACATTATTGGACGATATCACCACTTTATTAGATGATATTGCCACTATGAGTAAAGTCGCCACGAAGAAAACTGCGGGTGTTTTAGGGGATGATTTAGCTTTAAACGCGCAACAAGTGACAGGAGTCACTGCCGATCGTGAGCTACCGGTCGTGTGGGCGGTAGCGAAAGGCTCATTTTTAAATAAAGCTATTTTAGTTCCTGCAGCGTTATTAATAAGTGTCTGGCTGCCTTGGCTTATTACACCTTTATTGATGGTTGGTGGATTATTTTTGTGTTTTGAAGGTGCAGAAAAGTTAGTTGAAAAGTTATTACCAGCTACGAAAAATGATGATGTAGATGCTGTCGAAAATTTAGATTTAGTTGAGTACGAAAAACAAAAAGTAAAAGGGGCTATTCGAACCGACTTTATTTTATCGGCAGAAATAATAGTTATCACTCTAGGCACCGTGGCGGGTGCAAGTTTACTAAATCAAGCGCTAGTCTTAAGTGTTATTGCGGTGATCATGACCATAGGCGTTTATGGGTTAGTGGCAGGGATTGTAAAACTCGATGATGCTGGTTTGTATTTGCTTAACCAAGCACAGCAAACAGGAAACCGTTTTAAAGCATTATTAGGTAAAGGTTTATTAGCCGCAGCACCACGTTTAATGGCGTTTTTAGCATTTGCAGGTACGGTAGCGATGTTTTTAGTGGGTGGAGGAATTTTAGTGCATGGTATTAGTGTGTTGCATCATTGGCAAACCGCTGTTGCTGAGTTTGCACTGGCAAACTTAGGTACGCTGGGAGAGATTATTGCGCCTTTACTGTTCGATGGTTTATTAGGTGTATTAGCCGGTGCGATTGCTGTGTTAGTTCATCATGGAATTGTCAGCATGAAAGCAAAAAAGCCAGCAAAGTAAATTTGCTGGCAATGAATTAGCAAGGGAATGCTATGAAAGTTATTTGCTTGAATTAATTAGTGTTCATGTTTTGATTCAGCAGCTATACCTAACCAGGTAATTTGATTAGGGATAAAATCAAGGTTAAGAATAGTTTTAGTCGTTTGCTCATGGGTGTCGATACTTAATACTGTTTGGTTGTTTGCATCACTGATATATAAAGTATCGTCGGCCGCTGAGGCCGCGAGTGCATAGTTACCAGCTGGGTTTTCGAGTACTTTAAAGCGTGCGCTGACTTGCCAATCATCTTCAGCATGTAGCACTGACAAGAAACCATCACTTTCAAGTACATAAAACTCGCCGGTAATCCTATCCAGTGCACTTGCTAATACGGTATTTTCAGTATTTTGTTGCCATGCAAGCTGTGTCATTTCAGCTGATGCTGGGTCGATGGTGTAAAAAAGCTTACTTTGTGCAATACCTAAAAATAGTTCGCTGTGTTCACTCGCTTTAATTGTGCCAATACGCGTACCTTCAGCAAAGTTGTTGAGATTAGCTACTTTGGCTGCGTTAAACACATTATCTTTTTCAGTTATAACTAATACACCATCGCTACAGCCAAAAGCGATATGCTGGTGATTTTGCGCACTGCCATGTAGTGCAGGGCAATCCACTGCAAACCGCTGTTCTTGATGAAAGTGATCACCATGAATATGCAGTTGTTCAACATAATTTGGCAGCACGCTAGTTATATCTTCGCTGCGATAAGTTGTGATTACCGATTCACCGCGAATTTGCGCTGTACCATGCATGGCATTGTTAAAGCTATGTGCTGCTAACGTTTTCCCAGCAGCAAGTGATTCATCACTTAATAACACAAAGCTTGCAGGGATCCCTGCATCAAGATCGCCATCAAAAAACAGTGCAGCTTGCTGTCCACTAACATCAAAGTGGGTTGGTTTACTATCGTTAAAGATTAAATCATGCAGCTCGGGTTGCTGTTCATAACTATGTTGGTGATCACCATGATCTTCTGTAAATAATCCACCGTCAATGAACTCAACATAATTTTCTGCTCGCTGGATCAATACTGCATAACGGAAATTAGGACTGGCATATAGACCACTTATTACGTTGCTGGTATTAAAGGTCTCCAGCAACGAGTTGTTGTCAGCGTTAAAAACAGATACGTTAGCAATATCAGCATGGCTAATCGCTAATCGCCCTTTTGCAGTGATTTCAGTGTGGTCATGGTCATCTTTCTGCTCAGCATTTTTATCTACAAGATCATCAATTTCACTGTTACAGGCACACAGTACAGCAACCATAGAGGCAATTAAGCAAGTTTTAAAGTTAGGTAAAATCATAAACAGTCCGGTGTTTTGTTATAATATATCGGTAATGTTATAATGTAATCTTAACAAAGTAAATAAGTACTCTTCGTTCTTTACTTACGTATTTGGATGGATATCTATTTAAAACCTTATTGGGTACAATTGTAGCAATTATAAAAATATAAATTTAAAAGAATGTTGTATGAGCAAAATGATGCAGTTGATTGTTGTTATTACTTTGTGTGTTGTCAGCTTCATGAGTGATGCAAATCAATCAGCTCCAGCAGTCGATGACTTCAGCCGCAGCAGTGAATATAGCCAAGTTAAAATCTCTCCTAAGGGAAGCTACCTTGCAGTAATTATGCAACCTGAAGGTAAAAAAGTGCTGGTTATTTTAGATGCTAAAAAATTTACAATTCACCACGCTATTAATTTTGAGAGCAATGCCCAAGTTGGTGCTTATCATTGGGTAAGTGATGATCGGGTTGTAGTTGCAAAAGAATACTTACACGGCTGGCAAGATCACCCTGAATATTATGGTGAATTATATGGCGTGAATGCTGATGGCTCAAAAGCTAAGTACTTAGTTGGCTATCTTGGCGAAATGCAAACTGGCTCTCATATCAAAAAAGCCACACCACTTTATGGCACCTCTTATTTGCTGGATCCTTTAATCCACGATGAAGATAAAATGCTTATAGTGACTTACCCGTGGACATCAAGTAGTGAACCGCACACGGTTGTTTATGAGGTTGATATTTTTTCAGGGAAGCGTCGTAAAGTTACGCGCTCCCCGTCACGTATGGCCAACTTTTTGACCGACCATGAAGGAAATGTCAGAGTGGCTGTTTCCAGTGATGATTATATTAAGTCTACAATACATACCCGTGAAAAGTCAGGTGGAGATTGGCAAGCACTTGATTTAGGTGATTTGACTTACAGTGATGTGGAGTTGCACGCTTTTGATAGTAGTGGTGATGCTGTCTATATCACAGCATCAATAAGTGGTGAAGCTCAAGGCTTATATAAATTGAATCTAAAAACCAGAGCAGTTGATTTAATTCATAAAGAAGAGAAAGTCTCACCAAAGCAAATATGGGTCGATGAAGCATCAAAAGAGCTATTTGCGATTGAAACCGAACTAGGTTATCCAACTTATGCTTTTGTCGATGGGCAATCAGATAAAAGCATGCGTTTAAAATCATTAATCTCCGCTTTACCTGGTGAACAAGTGCAACTCGTTAGCAGTACTGAAGATGGCGACACTAATATTATTTATGCCTCTAATGATCGTAACCCTGGACAATATTATTTATTCGATGCCAAAAGTAATAACTTACGATTTTTGTTTGCATCCCGTCGTTGGATTGATGCAGAACAAATGGCGCAGACCAAGCCTGTAAGTTATACCAGTCGAGATGGTTTAACTATTTATGGCTACTTAACAGTACCGAATAATACCATAGAAAAAAACTTACCTTTAGTGGTTATGCCACATGGTGGTCCACATGGCCCGCGCGATTGGTGGGGATTCGACCTTGATGCACAGTTGCTTGCAAGCCGTGGTATGGCCGTACTAAAAGTTAATTTTAGAGGTTCAGGTGGTTTTGGCCGTAACTTTGAGCATGCTGGGCATCGAAAATGGGGAGCTGAAATTCAATTTGATATTATAGATGGTGTGAAGTATTTAGTTGAGCAGGGTACAGTTAATAAAAACAATATCTGCATTATGGGCGCGAGCTTTGGTGGATACTCAGCGTTACAAAGTGCGATTTTAGAACCTGATATGTTTAAGTGTGCGATTGGCGTTGTTGGCGTTTATGATTTGCCCTTAATGTTTAAAGAAGGGGATGTTGCGGAGCGCGATAGTGGCCAACGTTATTTACAGAATGTATTGGGTACAGATGAAGCGCAACTAAAGGCTTTTTCACCTAGCTATAATATTGATAAGTTAAAGGCTCCAGTGCTGATAGTGCATGGTGGTGAAGATCAGCGTGCACCGATTGAGCAAGCCGAATCACTGATTGCGGCTCTTAAAAAAGCTAAACATCCTTATATATATGAACTGCTTAAAGATGAAGGGCATGGTTTTTATAAGCAAGAACATCGCACTCGTTATTATCAACAAGTGCTGACCTTTTTAGACTAACACTTAACAATGTAACAGTCGTATTTACGTGTTAAATGGCAAGCTAAAAGCTTGCCATATTTATATCCACTTGTTGTAGGTAGTTTGGCTATATTAACAGGAATACTCAAGGCACAGCTCTTTGAGTTGTAATTTGGCTTTGTGGTTATTTTGCCCTGCAGCTTGTTGATACCAATAAATAGCTTGGCTGATATCTTTTTCTACCCCTTCACCATCACGATACATTTGCGCAGTATTAAGCTGACCCCATTGTGAGCCTTCTTTGCTGGCGAGTAAAAAGCTTTCGAACGCTTCAGGAAATAACCCATCTTTGTAATAGATGATGCCTTGCTGATTATTTTTATTAAGCTTCACCCCTTCATATAGCGGTTTAGGGCGTGGTGGGAACATCACAAAACCACCATATAAGCTATATGCGTAAGGGCGCAGTACATCATAAATAGCACCTTCATCATATAAACGCTGTACTTCGCTGCGCGGTAAAGTAATTGTTTTTGATGAAAAATAATCTTTTTGTACCAATAAGCTGGTACGCATAGCCATAGTAATGCCGCTGTCGCGTTTATAGCGATAATTGCTGATTTGAAAGGTGATATTTTGGTCATCAAACTCGAGTACTTGGGCTACTTTTAGGTTTTCAGGGCGCAATGGTTCGTTAGAAAACTTATCAGCATGTACCAAGTAAGTATCGAATGCTTGTGGCTGGCTGAGTATTGCTTGTTTGGCTTTTAGCTCATCAAGATGTTGTGTATAAAAGTAAATAGATAACCAGATAAGTAATATCGAGCCTATAAAATATTTGATCAAAGAAAGCTTTTCTAACCATGGCAGTTGCATAATTGAAAGCTGTACATTGTGCTGGCAATGGCTACACTGGTATTGATAATGCCATGCTAATGGCAGCATAGGGACAATTGAAAAACGCAAAAAGCGGCTGTGGTTTTGTAGTCGATAGTCATCATGATGACAGTGTGGGCAGGTTTTTATTTGGCTGAAAAACGACAATGAATCGCTGGTATTGAATAGTAGCATATGACCTTTTTTCCCTTCCTTGTTTTACGTTAAATTAAAACAAGGAAGGTTAGATGCAAAGCAGAAAACTGTAAGAAAGTATGTTTGGTTAGCTTATTTGCTTGCTACAGGCTTTGCTTTAATTGTAGTTTTAGCATCAGCTGCCATTAACGCAAATACAGCATATGCTGCGGTATTTTGCTTAAGTTTAGCCGGATCGATCTTATCAAGCGTATCATCAGCAGTGTGATGGTAGTCAAAGTAATCAGTACCGTCTTGGTGCAGCTCAAAAATTGGCGCGCTGGTGGCATTTTTAAATGGAATTAAATCAGGCCCACCATTAGCGCTATTTTTACCTATGTATTCAACATTTAACGGCGCAAGTTGCTTGGCTATTGCACGCACTACTGGCAACGAGGCTGCAGATACATTCGATTCAAAGCCATACACTACATCAGCACCAAAGTCAGATTCAGCGGCGGCAACAATTTTATCAAGTTCATTTGCATGCTTTTTAAAATAAGCTTTAGCGCCCCATAATCCTAGCTCTTCGGCGGCAAATAACACTACACGAATGCTGCGTTTAGGGCGTTTTATTTCACTAATATGTTTGGCAGCAGCCATGGTTAACGCAACGCCTGCACCATCATCAAGTGCGCCAGTGCCTAAATCCCAAGAATCTAAATGACCGCCAATCAGTACGTATTGTTCAGGGTTTTGTGTGCCATTGAACTGACCAATCACGTTATAGCCAGTACCTTGGCCGCGATCTTCAGTTTGCACATTGATATTTACGGTAACATTTTTACCTAGTGCAACTAAGCGAGCTAGCTGATCTGCATCAGGATTAGCAATGGTCACATTAGGGATTTTCGTAACACCTTCTTGATAGTGACTGCCACCGGTATGAGCAAAGCGGTGATGTGCGGTGCTAACAGAACGCATCATATAACCAATCGCGCCTTTTTTTGCAGCCTCAACTGAACCTGTTGAGCGAGCACGAACAGCAGGACCATAACCATTGCCATCAATATGGCGGTTCATATGGTAATTTATATAAGCTATTTTACCTTTTAAGCTGTTTGCTGGTGCTGCGATAAGTTCATCAAGCGTTTCAAATAATACAACTTCAGCGGTAATGCCATCTTTTGGTGTGCTAACGCTGTGGCCTAATGCTGTTAGGTGCAAAGGTTGCTCGCTTGGCGTTAAAATTTTGCCACTTTCACTAAAACGACGCCACTCAGGGAAGGTTGCCTCTTCTAGCCATACTTTATCAAAACCAAGCTCTTTAAATTTAGCTTGGGCCCACGCAACGGCTTTTTTATCATTTTCTGTACCAGGTAAGCGAGGTCCTATTTCAGTAGTAAGCGATTCAAGCAATTGATAGCTTAACTCGCTGTTACTGGCATTAGTTCTTAGTTCGGTGACTTGCTGAAGTTGCTTTGCGGTAAATTCAGGCTCGGCGGCATTGGCTAAAAAGCTGCCGGCTAGCAGTAATCCGGTGATGATTTTTTTCATTATTGACCTGGTTATATTTTCAAGTGAGGGTTATTAAAGCATTTAATACTGAGCAACAAAAGTAGATGAGATAAATGCCTATCGGTGGTGATGTTATGGTGAATGTTTATTGAGAATATGGTCAGCTTAATGGTAGCAATTTGTATATTCTGCTATTATGCAGCATAACTAAGTCGGGCATCTGCAGCGGCTTTTCATGTTTACTTATTGCACTGGAAATTACTTTGACCGCTACAGCTTTTTCATCACTCGCTTTACCATCAGGTTTGGTCGATAACTTATCGACTTTAGGTTACACCCAAATGACCGCTGTACAGGCGCAAAGCCTGCCGCCAGTGCTTGAAGGTAAAGACATCATTGCACAAGCTAAAACTGGCTCAGGTAAAACTGCCGCATTTAGTTTAGGTGTGTTGGCCAAGCTTAATGTTAAGCGTTTTCGTATACAGTCTTTAGTGCTTTGTCCAACCCGTGAGTTGGCTGAGCAAGTAGCTGTGGAAATGCGTAAATTAGCGCGTGGTATTCACAATATAAAAATATTAACTCTATGTGGTGGCGTGTCGATTGGTCCACAAATTGGTTCACTAGAGCATGGTGCACATATTATTGTTGGCACACCTGGGCGTGTAGATGATCATATTCGCAAAGGTACGCTACGTTTAGATGATGTAGACACGCTAGTACTTGATGAAGCCGATCAAATGCTTGATATGGGCTTTCAAGACACTTTGGATGCAATTATTGAGCGTATTCCAAAACAGCGTCAAACTTTATTATTTAGCGCCACTTTTCCGCGCGCAATAGAAGCGATTGCCAAGCGTGTATTAAGCAATCCTGTTATGGTGAAGGTTGAAGAAGAGCAAGAAAAAAGTACTATTAAACAGTACTTTTATAAAATGGATAATAACAAACAACGTTTTAATACATTAAAATTGTTGCTGCTGAAGTTTCAACCAGAAAGTTGTGTGGTGTTTTGTAATACCAAGGTCGAAACTCAACAGGTGTGTGATGATTTAGCTGATGAAGGCTTCAGTGCCGTGTCATTGCATGGTGATTTAGAGCAGCGAGATCGTGAGCGCACCTTGATCCACTTTGCTAATAAAAGCGCCTCGATTTTAGTGGCCACTGATGTAGCCGCTCGTGGTTTAGACATCGATGATATGGATATGGTGATTAACTACCACCTTGCCCATGACCCACAAACCCACGTACACCGTATTGGTCGAACTGGTCGTGCTGGTAAAAAAGGCATTGCATGCTCTATTTATGGCGATGCAGAACAATTCAAAGTGGCACAAATTGGTGACCATTATGAATGTGATTTTTTACCAGAACAATTACCGCCGTTTAGCCTACTTGAAAAGCCACCATACAAACCACAAATGGTGACACTAATGATCGATTCAGGTAAAAAGCAAAAGGTACGCGCAGGTGATATTTTAGGTGCATTAACCGGTAAAGATGGTGTTGCCGGACGTCAAGTCGGTAAAATTAATGTGCTTGATAATGTGGCTTTTGTGGCTGTCGAACGTAATAGCTCAAAGCCCGCGCTACGAAAATTAACGGAAGGTAATATTAAAGGCCGTAAAATTCGTGCCCGTCGTTTAACTCGTTAATTATTGCTTATGATGCTTTTGAGCAGCTTGCCCTAAGCTGCTCATATTCATTTTTTAACTGTTTAAACTGCTCTGCATTACCATGTTGTTTATCTGGATGATATTGTGTTGCCAACTGCCGCCAGCGCTTTTGCAATGCCTGCATAGAAAAATCGTCAGGTAATTCCCAGTGCTTTAATAATGTCTGGCGTTGTTGTTGATCAAGCGTATTTATTGTTGGTGATGCACGAAAAGTACGCCAAAATTTATCTAACAGTGATTTAACTTCTGTTATCGAGGCATCGTAATTTTGCCAATCTAGATAGTACGCTTGTAATGAGTCATGCGCTGCAATGGTTATCTTATCTGGATTATCGGTGAGCTCTATATGTAAACTGGCTACCAATAAATATTGATTTGGCAACAGTTGTTGCTGCAGTTGATAAAGTGCATTCATAATTAAAAAGTTACGCTTAAACAGATCACGGTATGGATCTGTATCTAAGTCATTAATTACACCACGCTCAGATAATTCCAATGCTAAAGTGTGAACCTTCCAAATGTGCTTCGTTAAAATTAACTCGAAAATCTCATCAATCAGTGGGTTAAGCATTGTTTACAGTCTAGTTATTGGTGTATCTTGACTAAACTATCATAGCTTCTACTGCTAACAAAATTCCAAGGAAAAAATTATGCTGGGTCAGTTTAAGCGCCTATTATTTATTTGCTCGATTAGTGTGCTTGGCGTTTTTTCTCAATCAGGTAATGCTCAACAACCAATCGCACTTTTTGAACAATTTAAAGTTACGGATGAATGGTCTGAAAAGCAGCTGTTAGCTACCCAATTATTGTCTACGCAATTATCAAATCAACAACAAGTTGCTATTTATTCTAGTCTAGCAGAGCATGCGTTTGAGTTGAGTAATTATCCCCAAGCATTGCATTATTATCAGTTGCTTGAGCAGCATAGTACATTTGAAAATCTGCCTGAGTTACATTTTCGAGCAATAAAAATGCAGGGCGTGGTGCAATATTTTCAAGGTTTATTACAACAAGCCATTATTGATTACAGCCGTGCGTTAAACTTAGCGGTACGTTTAAAGAGTCCATTAAAACAAGCCAATTTGCTAAGTAATATTGGCCTTGCATATTTTAATATGCACAACATGGAGCTTGCTTTAGATCATTACCAGCAGGCAAAAGCACTTTATGAAATAGATGGTAGCGCGCAAGACAAAGCTGATATTCTTCATAACATTGCGGGCATCTATATTCGTTTATCTAGCTATGATTCGGCACTCGAAATTTATCGCGAAGTGCTCGATGTATTTCAGCAATTGGGTGATGAAGAGGGGATTGCTCGTGCCTATGGCAATATGGGTGTTGCTTATACTGAGTCGGGTCAAAATCAATTAGCGTTGCACTATTACCAGCTCGCTTTACGCTATTATCAAAGTGTAAATGATGCCTATCAGTTATCTGTACAGCATACCAACTTAGCTAACATAAATTTAAAAATAGATGAGTTGGATGCAGCTTTGTATCACGCACAAGCAGCTCAAAAGTACGCCCAGCAAATATATAATCAATCCTTACGATTAGCCTCCTTACATGTTTTAGCTAAAGTGCAATTAGTGATGGGGGATATTGATATTGCGGAGCAAAATTTACAACAATCAATATCACTAGCCAAAGAATATAAAGATGAATTGCGCATTAAAGACGGCTTAGGTATCGAGGCGTTGTTAAGTGCTGGTGCCGGTGACTATAAGCGGGCTATTCATCTGCACCAACAGTTTGTCGATTATCAACGTAGCATAACCAGTGAAGAGGTTATGAAAGCGTTAAATGTATTTCAGTCTCAGTTTCAGTCGAACCAGTTAAACCAAGAAATTAAACAGCTTAAACAAGAGCGTAGCCTACAAGAATTAAAGATTGAAAAACGCTCACAGTTAACTATTTTACTGTCTATTGTGCTGATGTTGGTATTGATCTGTGCAGTTGTATTATATCGCCGTGCAATCGAAAAAAAGGCCAAAACCCAATTAGAGCAAAAAGTTGAGCAACGTACTCAAGAATTACAATATGTGGCACAAGAGCTACGTGCCGCGAATCAAGTTAAGAGCCAGTTTTTGGCTAATATCAGCCATGAAATACGCACACCACTTACCGCTATTTTAGGGCAAACAGACGACTTATTGCATGGTTTATATCAGCCCCAGCAATTACAAACAGAATTGTTAGTTATTAAAAAACATAGCGATCATTTAAAAGATTTGATTAATGATGTGCTCGATATTAGTAAGATAGAAGCAAACCGTTTAGATTTACATGTTAGCGAGTTTGACCTCGTGGAGCTTGTAAATGATGTTTATGCTATGTCAAGTATGCAGGCTAAAAGCAAAGGCTTAACGCTGCTATTAGAAAATCACTTAGGCTCGAGTTATTGGACTAAGTTAGATATGATCCGCGTCAAGCAAATACTAATAAACCTACTGACTAATGCGATCAAATTTACCGAGCACGGCAGTGTTACTCTGGATATTAATCACACCGAACAAGGCGTATGCTTTAAAGTGATTGATACGGGGATTGGTATGAATACAGAGCAAATAAAAAACATTTTTGAATGTTTTCAACAAGGCGATAATACCATCACTCGCAGGTTCGGTGGTTCAGGACTTGGTTTGAGTCTTTCCCAGCAATTAGCAATTATGATGGGGGGTTATATTAGTGTTGAAAGTGAGCATGGTAATGGCAGTGAGTTTATTTTTAATGTGCCATGTAAAGAGTATGCGCCAACCCTTCTTGCTACCGACAACTCAAAACCAGCTGCAACTAAAGGTCTAGTTGGGCGAGTATTATTAGCAGAAGATCATCCCGACAATCGTAGACTAATAACGCGCTTTTTAAAGTCGATTGGCCTTGAAGTGATCTCAGTAAGTAATGGTGAGCAAGCAGTTGAACAGTGCCTCAGTGAATTTCCAGATGTTGTTTTATTAGATATACAGATGCCAGTAATGGATGGCCTTAGTGCATTTGAACTGTTAAATAAGTGTGGTTTTAATAAACCTATTTTTGCTTTAACAGCTAATGCAATGAGTCATGAAATAGATAATTACTTAGCGATGGGATTTACTGGCTATTTAAGTAAGCCAATAGAAAAAGAAGCGTTTTATCAGGCACTCGCAGCGCATTTAAATAGCACCAGCACGCTACCTTTAGCTAATCCTGATATTAGCGATTTAGTGACGAGTTTTATTGCCAGCTTTGATGATGAAATAGCGTCACTTACACAGCACCTTGCAGCAAAGGACTATATTGCATTACAGCAAGATAGCCATCGTATCCTTGGTGCCGCACAGATATTTTCATTAACTGATGTAGCTAATGCAGCGATGTGCTTAGATAAATCACTCTTATCACAAAAACATAACCCCAGCAGTGATGCCGACATAAAAGAATTAGTAGATGATTTGATTAAGCAGCTATCACAACAGCTGACTTAAAAGAGCGATATATAAGCTTAATGGGTCGTTACATTAAGGCTATAAGTTACTACTAACCAATAAAGCGAGTTGAGCGTTTTATTGAGTGGCATTACTGTGTGCTAGATTTAAATAATCGCAGTTTTAATATTTACTCAATACTGCGCAGTCTGATTTTCGTCTATAGGAAACAGAGCAAAGAGATTAATAAAACAAATTTATAATAGGAGTGAGATTTAGGGATAGGCAAAAAAAATGCCTGTATTAACAGGCATTTTAGAATCTAGTAAAGAGAATTATTGACGCTTCATCGAATCAAAAAATTCATCATTCGTTTTGCTCATAGAGAGTTTATCAATTAAAAACTCCATGGCATCAATTTCAGACATTTCATGAACTATTTTGCGTAAAATCCACATTTTTTGTAGTTCATCAGGTTTAGTCAGTAGCTCTTCGCGACGGGTACCTGAGCGGTTAAAGTCGATTGCAGGGAATACACGTTTTTCAGCAATCTTACGATTTAAGTGTAATTCCATATTACCAGTACCTTTAAACTCTTCGTAGATAACTTCATCCATCTTAGAGCCGGTATCGATAAGCGCAGTTGCGATAATAGTTAAACTACCGCCTTCTTCAACGTTACGCGCAGCACCAAAGAAACGCTTTGGTTTATGCAGGGCGTTAGCATCAACACCACCAGTAAGTACTTTACCTGATGAAGGAATTACCGTGTTATAAGCACGTGCTAAACGTGTGATTGAATCCAGTAAGATGATTACATCTTTTTTGTGCTCAACTAAACGTTTTGCTTTTTCAATTACCATTTCAGCAACTTGTACGTGACGGCTTGCTGGTTCATCAAACGTTGATGCAATAACTTCACCTTTTACTAGGCGTTGCATCTCAGTAACTTCTTCTGGACGCTCATCGATAAGTAGTACCATCAATGTCGCATCTGGGTGGTTATGGGTAATCGATTGCGCAATATTTTGTAGTAGCATTGTTTTACCCGCTTTAGGCGGTGCTACTAATAAACCACGTTGACCACGGCCAATTGGTGAGGCTAAATCAAGTACTCGAGCAGTGATATCTTCGGTGCTACCATTACCGCGTTCCATACGTAAACGTTCGTTTGCATGTAGCGGGGTAAGGTTTTCAAAAAGAATTTTCGTGCGAGAGTTTTCAGGTTTATCAAAATTTACTTCGTTTACTTTTAGTAATGCAAAGTAACGTTCACCGTCTTTAGGTGGACGTATGAGACCCATTATAGAATCACCAGTACGCATACTAAAACGACGAATTTGGCTAGGTGATATATAAATGTCATCAGGACCAGCAAGGTAAGAGGCTTCTGATGATCTTAAGAAACCAAAACCATCCTGTAAGATTTCTAATACACCACCGCCAAAAATGTTCTCTCCACTTTTGGCGTGGGCTTTAAGGATAGCAAAGATAATATCTTGCTTTCTTAAGCGGGCTACGTTTTCGAGCCCCATGGACTCAGCTAAGTCTACAAGTTCTTTGATCGACTTGTCTTTTAATTCGCGTAAATGCATATTGGTGGGTTCTTTATTACAGTTATCATGCTCATATAATCGATATTGATTAGTGAGAGAGGTTTGTTGGTAAACTAAGGATTAGTTGGCTTTATAAACTAGCAGGTCATTCGCTAGGCGTCCAGTCTTTATACAAAAAAAATTAAAAAAAAGGGCAGTTGCCCTTTTTTTAGGCATATTTTTAGATGTTGTTTTCTAAAAACTCAACAAGTTGAGTTTTAGAAAGTGCACCAACTTTAGTTGCCGCAACTTGGCCTTCTTTGAAAAGAAGTAACGTAGGGATACCACGAATACCAAATTTAGGTGGTGTGCCAGCATTTTGGTCGATGTTTAATTTACCGATTACAACACGGCCATCAAACTCTTCTGCCACTTCATTAAGAATTGGCGCGATCATTTTACACGGTCCACACCATTCTGCCCAAAAATCAACTAATACAGGCTTGTCTGATTGTAAAACGTCAGCTTCAAAGCCATCGTCAGTTAATTGAATAATTTTCTCGCTCATTGCGCTCTCCGATAAGTTAGGCGAATTATTTAATGCGTATTTAAACACTCTTGTTTCTTATTGCAAGTTTAAACGTTATGCTTAAACGCTATGACTAAGACACATTTGACCGATAAAAAGTTTTCAGACTTTGCTATTGCACCGGAAGTGGTTGCCGGGTTAACCGAAAGTGGGTTTGAATATTGCACACCCATACAAGCTAAATGCCTACCTTTTATTTGTGATGGCCGCGACATTGCGGGTCAAGCACAAACAGGTACAGGCAAAACGTTGGCGTTTTTAACTGCCACGTGCCATCGGTTATTACAATCTAGCAAAGCACCTAGTAAACATCCAAGAGCCCTGATCATGGCCCCTACTCGGGAGCTTGCGATTCAGATCCACAAAGATGCAAAAATTTTAGCGCCACACTGTAATCTTAACTTAGGTTTAGTATATGGTGGCGAAGATTACGAAAAACAACGTGCACAATTAGAAAAAGGCGTTGATATTTTAATTGGCACCACAGGGCGCTTAATCGATTTATATAAACAAGGGTGTTACACCCTCAATGAAATCGAAGTAGTGGTACTTGATGAAGCCGATCGTATGTTTGATTTGGGTTTCATAAAAGACATTCGCTATATGTTCCGCCGTATGCCGGATACATCACAACGCCTTAATTTATTATTTTCAGCAACGTTATCGTATCGCGTTCAAGAACTGGCGTTTGAGCACATGACAAACCCAGAGCATGTACAAATTGAACCCGATGTGAAAACTGGCAAGCGCATTGTTGAAGAGTTATTTCATCCTTCTCAAGAAGATAAAGTTAAGCTGTTATTAACTTTGATTGAAGAAGAATGGCCTGAGAAAGCCATTGTGTTTGCAAATACTAAACATAGCTGTGAAACGGTTTATGCATGGTTAAAGTCTGATGGACACCGGGTGGGAATGCTCACTGGTGACGTAAATCAGAAAAAACGCCAATCAATTTTAGCGCAATTCTCTAAAGGTGATTTAGACTTCCTTGTGGCAACAGATGTTGCTGCTCGTGGCTTACATATCCCTGAAGTGAGTCATGTATTTAACTTCGACTTACCAGATGATTGTGAAGATTATGTTCATCGTATTGGCCGTACAGCACGCGCTGGGGCATCAGGTAAGGCAATTAGTTTTGCATGTGAGCAGTACGCATATAATCTTCATGAAATTGAAGAATACATAGAGCACAGCATTCCTTTATCACATTATGATAAAAGTGCATTGCTTGATGATTTAACTAAGCCTACTATTCAAAGAAAGCGTAATTATTCAACAGGCCCACGTAGTCGTAGTAACAACAGCGGACGTAGACCAAACAATAGTTACCAAAAAGCACGGTCGTAATTGCGACCGTCGTTATAGTCGTAGTAGTAACTAGAGGTTTTTGAACGGTGGGGCAACTTAAACCGCAAAAAAATGTTTATGCAGTAATTGATTTAGGATCTAACAGTTTTCACATGTTGATCGCTAAGTCAATTGCTGGCGGCTTACAAACAATAGGCCGAGTTAAACGCAAAGTCAGATTAGCCGCTGGGCTAAATGATGATAATTTACTGAGCACAGAAGCAATGCAACGAGGCTGGGAATGTCTCGCACTATTTGCAGAGCGTCTTCAAGATATCCCTAAAAACAACATTACTATTGTTGCCACCGCTACTTTGCGCTTAGCAACGAATGCTGATGAATTTAAAATCAAAGCCGAGCAAATCCTTGCGCATAAAATTAATGTCATTAGTGGTGAGCTAGAAGCGCGCACTATTTATAAAGGCGTTGCGCATACATCTTCATGTAGTGGTCGCCAACTAGTAATAGATATTGGCGGTGCCAGTACTGAGGTAGTTATAGGTAAGGGATTCGACGCACTACATTATAAAAGCCTAAACATGGGCTGTGTTACCTACCTAGAACGTTACTTTAAAGACTGTAAACTCAATGACGCTAATTTCAATGCTGCTATTAAAGCCGCACGAGTAGTTATTGATGATATAGCGCCAAGTTATAAAGTGGCGGGTTGGGAGATTGCATCAGGTGCATCGGGTACTGTACAAGCTATCCAAGAAATTATGGTGGCACAATCACTCGATGAAACACTGAGTTTAGATAAACTCAATAAAATTAAAAAGCAATCGATCGCCTATGAGACCATCGCTGAGCTCGATTTACCTGGGCTTAGTGAAGAAAGACGTTTAGTTTTTGTGTCAGGGCTCGCTATTTTAATTGCTTTATTCGAAGCGCTTGAAATTGATAAAATGGGATTAGCAGGAGGCGCACTTCGTGAAGGTGTGCTTTATAGCATGGTCCCTGAGTTTCATAATCATGATATTCGAAAGCGCACTGTTGATGGCCTGATGAGCCGTTATCATGTCGATCAAAAACAAGCGAACCGAGTTGCAGAACTCGCCAGTCACCTCGCAGCTCAAGTCAGCGAGCAGTGGCCACTATTCAACAATAGTGGCCTGCCTTTACTAAAAGCGATTGCGCAATTGCATGAGATTGGTTTGTTAATTGAGTATAAGCAATATCAAAAGCACACCGCTTATATTTTAGAAAACACCGATATGCCAGGCTTTTCACAATCGGAGCATAAAATTATTGCGGCTGTAGCGAATGCACATCGTTCAGATCTGCAAAAGAATGTTTTTGAGTATTTAGGCTGCCATGCTCAGCTTACTCAGTATGTAACACGGTTGCTTAGGATCGCAGTGATCTTATCAATGCGTCGCCAAGATGATGTATTACCAAAATTAGTATTAACTGTTAATAATGACGCTCTAACACTAATATTTGAAAATGATTGGCTAAAAGCGCACCCGCTAATGGCAAGTGAGCTCCAACAAGAGTCTAAACAGCAAGCAAAAGCTGGTTGGAAGTTTATTGTTAAGTAACAAAAGGGCTGTAAAAGCCCTTTTATTGTATTAAAAACCACCTTTATGCACTAAATTTGTTCGAACAGTCAATTAAATCAAAAAAGATCAAAAAAAGTGTTGATCTGTTTTTGGATCTCCCTATAATGCGACCCCACTGAGACGGGAAACGCCAACGCATAGCGAGGCACGAACAACTCAGAGAGTTAAATAAAACTTCGGTTTTAAATGTTCGCAAGAAAGTTTAAAACTAAGTGTTGACTCGAAAAATAAAGGATGTATTATACGCATCCCTAGCGACAATGTCGCAAC
>NZ_JACJEZ010000019.1:0-85793 GCF_014164365.1 Pseudoalteromonas sp. SG43-6 | reverse complement strand
CAGTTGATAAGCTCAATCATCGGCCAAGAAAAACAAGAGGGTATAAAACCCCTCATGAACTATTTACGGGGCAATCAGAAGTTCTGGTTGCTGCATAATGATTGCACTTAATACTTGAATTCAAGAAACGTAAATTTGTGCGGTAGGTCATAAATAAAACCTACCTTACAAGCAAAACATAAAATGCATGTTTAAACATTAATGTGGATCACGCTTTACCCTGTAGCTAACATTACTAAGCTTTATCGAGCGCTTGGCTTACATCAGCAATGATATCGTCGATGTTTTCAATACCCACTGATAAACGAATTAAATCGCGGCTAACCCCTGCGTTCGCCAATTCTTCATCATTTAATTGTCGATGCGTGGTTGATGCTGGGTGGCAAGCCAATGACTTTGCATCACCGATATTTACTAAACGTAAAATCATATTCAGCGCATCAATAAAGTGAGTGCCAGCTTCAAGGCCACCCGCTATCCCAAAGCTTAAAATACCAGACGCTTTGCCACTAGTGGTTGTTTTACTCATTGCGTTATAGGGACTTGACGCTAACCCCGCGTAATTAACCCAAAGCACCTTAGGGTGATTCTCTAGGTATTCAGCAAGCTGTTGCGCGTTTTCACAGTGGCGCTGCATTCTTAGCCCTAAAGTTTCAAGACCAATTAAAATGTCAGAGGCGTTTTTAGGCGCAAGTGCCGCACCGGTATTTCTAAGTGGAACAACACGGCAGCGACCAATAAACGCCGCTTCAGCAAAAGCATCGGTATAAACCACATTATGATACGACGGATCAGGCTCATTCATCATCGCAAAACGAGTGGCATTAGCTTTCCAGTCGAACTTACCCGAATCAACAATTATGCCGCCAATCGCCGTACCATGGCCGTTAATATATTTAGTAAGCGAATGCACCACAATATCGGCACCCAACTCAAATGGCCGGCATAAATACGGCGTTGCTACCGTGTTATCAACAATCAGCGGCACGCCTTTGCTATGGGCTATTTTAGCTAATCGAGCGATATCAACAATATTCCCTGCAGGGTTACCAATCGACTCACAAAAAACCGCACGGGTATTCTCATCAATCGCGTTTTCAAAACCGGCAAAGTCATCCGCTTTAATCATCCGCGCTTCAATACCTTGGCGCGGTAGACTATGCGCAAATAAGTTATAAGTACCACCATACACTTGGCTGGTACTGACAATATTAGTGCCCACTTCACACAAACATTGAATTGCGTAAGTGATGGCCGCCATACCAGAGGCCACAGCAAGCGCACCAATGCCCCCTTCCATGGCCGCAATACGCTGTTCAAGCACCGCATTAGTCGGGTTCATAATACGAGTATAAATATTCCCGGGTACTATTAAATCAAATAAATCAGCACCATGTTGAGTACTATCAAACGTATACGATGAGGTATTATAAATCGGCACCGCCGCCGATTTAGTTGTAGGTTCAGATTCATAACCGTGATGCAGCGCTAAAGACTCAAGTTTCATAATTATTTCCTTCAATTAATTTGCCACTAAGCTAGCATTTATTGGTTATAAAGTGCACATGAAATATATTAAAGGATGTTGAAGTAATTAGATTTAAGTTAAATTCTGCTAAGAGAGAATTATGTTAGTTTGTTCCACCTTAAACGAACACCTGCTTTTCTTAAGAAAGTGGACATAGCTGTTTATTATGGTTTAGGCTGTGAAGCGTGCATTGACTGATTGAACGTATCTTAACTCCAGATCGTCCTCTGGACTTTTCAGCTATAAAAAATAAAAAGAACAATAATCTGTTGTATTTTTCACTTATCATTACAGCCAACTATAATTATCTTCTCGTAGTTTGTAGCTATTTGAAAAAATATTGATTCTCGTCAAACGGTGCTATAAGGAAATAGCCACTCAATACTCTCTATTTAAAACTTCTGTTTTTACAAAAAATGGACTATAGCTATTGTTATATATAGGAAAAGAAAAAACACAATTAACAGTGAGTTCTTATGAGTAATCCCACAAACGATCTCGAAGCGGAGATTGACCAGCTTAAAGTTCAGCTTGCAAACGCTAGAGCTGAAAATATAAAGTATAAGAAGTTGTTTGAAGTATCTGGGGACGCACTATCAATAATCGATCTGAAATCTGGTAAATTCACAGAATGTAACCAAGCTGCAATCAATATGCACGGCGTGGAAAGTAAAGACAACTTTATTAATTTAAAGCCTTCTGATATCTCACCTGAGTATCAACCATGTGGCAGACGTTCAGAGGAAATAGCCGCAGAACACATTGAAAATACTCTGACTAAAGGGCCACAGCTGTTTCAGTGGGTTCACTCTCGATTAGACGGCTCATCTTTTCCATGCCTTGTATCTCTGACTGTATTAAATGTGGATGGTGATGCTTTTATTTTAGCCATAGGTAGAGATATTAGTGAATTAGTTGAGACGCAAAACAAATTGCATAGTGCTTCAACAGACATAGAACGAATTAGCTACGCTTTCAATGAGGAAAAAGAAAAATTTGAACAGTTTTTTAGCTTAGCGCCGGTAGGCATTGCAATTAATAGGTTAGATAATGGTTTATTTGAGTATGTTAACAAGGAACTGAGTCGTTTTAGTGGTTATGACAAAGACGAACTAAATCAAATGGACTATTGGAAGTTGACACCAAAAAAGTACGAAGAACAAGAAAAAGAACAACTAAAATCCCTCTCAGAAACAGGCCGTTACGGACCTTACTATAAAGAATATATTCATAAAAAGGGTTATGAATACCCCGTACAATTGTCGGGCGTTATAATTAAGAGTGCAAATGGCGATGAGCTGATTTGCTCTGTCATCCAAGATACTTCCCATCAGAAACAGATAGAAACCGAATTACAAATAGCAAAAAACCAAGCTGAAACCAGTTCTCTGAGAATGAAATTGGCAAATGAATCAGCTCAAATTGGTGTGTGGGAGTGGGATGTCATTTCGGGAGAATTAATCTGGGATGAATGGATGTACAAGCTGTATGGCATTACAGAGAATTGTTTTTCTGGTGCTTATGAAGCTTGGACTCATAGTCTTCACCCTGATGATATGGAAGAGTCTAACAAACAATTAGAGGATGCCGTATCAGGTTTAGGTGCTTTTAATCCAGAGTTTAGAGTAGTACATCCAAACGGGCAGGTAAGAACAATCAAAGCTAGCGCAGAAGTTATTAGAGATAATGATGGCAACGCTCTAAAAGTCATCGGTGTAAATTACGACATTACAGATAAAATAAATGCGATAAATGAGCTAGAAGTAGCTAAGCAAAAAGCTGAGCAGGCAACCCAAACGAAAAGTGAATTTTTGTCAAATATGAGCCATGAGATACGTACGCCCATGAATGCAATTTTAGGCGGACTGCAGATGGTCAATACTGAGTATCTCGATGCCAAGTCCAAAGTAATGCTTAAAAATGCAGTATCGTCTTCTAAATCGCTGTTAACCATTATCAACGATATTTTGGATTACTCAAAGATAGAGAGCAATAAACTAAGCCTAGAGCAAGAGCCTTTCTCGATTAGCGATATAATTAAATCTGTGAAATTTGAAGTGGACAGCATAGTCAGTAATAAGGGTATTAAACTTGTCAGTAATATTGATGAAAATTTTAATGATCACTGGTTAGGAGACATTGTCCGTGTTAAGCAAATATTACTCAATCTTGTGTCGAATGCTGTTAAGTTTACTGAAAAGGGTAGCGTAAACATTCACTTGAGCGAAACTCTTTACCAAGAAAAGCAGGCTATTAGTCTTGAAGTGGCTGATACAGGAGTTGGAATGAGTGAGGAAGCTCAAGCTCGTATATTTGATCGTTTTTCACAGGCAGACAACTCAACAACACGTAAATTTGGTGGAACTGGGCTGGGTATGTCGATTACCCTCAGTCTTATTCTTATGATGAGAGGCACTATCGATGTAAAAAGCAATGTGGGTAGAGGCACCACTATAAGAGTCATATTACCATTAACTATAACCAATAAGAGTGTCAGCTCTTTCGTACAAAAATCTATGACTCCGCCGCCGTTGAGGGGAAAGAAAATACTGATTGCTGAGGATAACGAAATCAATCAAATTGTCATTCAGTCAATGCTCGAAGGCACTAATGCATCATTAACTATTGTAGATAACGGTAAACAGGCAGTAGAAGCAGCTAAAGAAAAGGACTTTGATTTGATACTTATGGATATACAAATGCCTGAAATGGATGGTGTTGAAGCAATGAAAAATATCATTAATTTCAATAAGCATATACCGATAATTGCACTAACCGCAAATGTAATGATTGATGACGTTGCTGATTATTTAAGCCAAGGATTTGATGCACATATAGCAAAACCAATTGATATTGCTACCCTATACGGTGTTCTGAGCTCATTTATAAAGTAAGTACTTGCTTTGTTTGTGCTTTATTGCCAGTTCGGCTTCGGCAAATCAACTTCCGCTCATAGCAAAAAGTAGACATAAGTCATTACAAATTATACTTATTAAAAAAGGCGCTTACCGTTATGGTAAGCGCCCTACTATTTTACTGATTACTTATTTTACGATTTTCATTTCGTCTAATAGGTTTTGTGCGTTATCTACTTTATCCATCACCCACAGCATGTAACGTGAATCAACGTGGATTGAACGATTAAGTGCTGGGTTATAATCCCAATCGCCAATAATACTTTCGTACACACCATCAAACAGTAAGCCTACCAGTTCGGCTTTACCGTTAAGTGTTGGTGAACCTGAGTTACCTCCAGTCGTGTCTACGTTTGATAAAAAGTTAACTGGTACGGTATTCATGCCACCGGTGTAATCACCAAATATTTTAGCCTTGATTTGCTGTTGCAGTTTTTCAGGCGCGTTAAATGGATCAACATCGGTGTTTTTTGCAAGTAGCCCTTCAAGTGATGTAAACGGTGTTGCTATCAAACCGTCTTGCGGTGAATAGCCTCCAACAGTGCCATACGTTACACGTAATGTGCTATTCGCATCTGCATACACAGGTTTATTTTGTGCTTCATTAAACGCTATGATAGCACTCATTAACTGTGGACGCGCCGCTTGTAGTTTACCGGCAAGTGCTTTGTCTTTGTCTTCTTCAGCTTTCATTACGGCAAAGATGGCCTTCGCGTATTGCATAAATGCATCTTGGCTTTGTTCAAGTTCAGCAAATGATTGCGTAGATAACGCGATACGAACGTCTTCATTATCTAGCGTTGAATTAGCATACATTTTTGCTAATAGTGCACTGTGCTTGGTTTTATCAAAGCCATTTTCTAATTCAAAAACTTTATCTACTTCTGCAAAACGCTCTTCTTTAGGTAACGCAGCATAAAGCTCTAAAAAATGTAATAAAATGGCTTTATCAACGTTTGCATCAAAACGGCGACTCATGCGCTTTAAACCGGCTTCAAAGCGTGGTAAATCGCGTTCTTGATAGCCAGATTCACGTTCGCTATCAGGTTTTTGTTGCTCATACGCTAAGCGATATAAGCTACGTGCGGTACTGATCATTTGTGAGCGGTGTACATAGCCAAGCATACGATCACGATCATTGTGCTGTTGCGATTGAGCGACTAGCGCCGACAGTTCATTTAACACTTTACCGTATTGTTTTTTACGCTTACGGTCGCTGTTTATCCACGCAGTGAGATCTTGTTCAAATTGCTTTTTACGTTCATACATAGTGCCTTTATTAAAGCTTTCTATCATTGACCCGTAGTTTTTAATATAGTTATTGTAACCCGCAATAGTGCTTTCATAAGCAATACGCGCTTTGCTGCCATCTTCTGAATTCTCTTCAATTAAAGACACATATTTTGAATTATGCTCGCGTGATTTGGGATAGCTGGTATTAAATACATAATCAACTTCAGCAGCAATGCGGTAACGGTTAGTGCGCCCAGGATAGCCTGCTACCATAACAAAGTCGCCATCTTGGACGCCTTTAGCACTGACGCTTAAATATGAGTCAGGCACATAAGGTACATTGTCTTCGCTAAATTCAGCTGGTTTGCCGTCTTTACCTACATATGCACGATAAAATGAAAAGTCGCCGGTATGGCGCGGCCACATCCAGTTATCGATATCGCCACCGTACTTACCTACGCCCATGGCAGGCGCGTATGCTAAGCGTACATCTTTAATTTCTAGTGATTTGATTAAGTAAAACTCTAGACCACCGTGGAATGAATACACATTACAGCGATAATTATCGTCAGCTTCACATGCTGACACTAATGCTTTTTCGTTTTTCTCTAGCGCGTCGTAGCGCGCTTTGGCGCTGAGTTTTTCAGTGCCTTTTATTACTTTTTTGGTCACGTCGGTAACTGTTTCAGTTACATACACTCTAGAGCCGGGTGCCGCTGGTAAGTCTTCAGCCGGTGTTGTTGCTAAAAAACCATTTTCTAAAATATTGTTCTCTGGTGTTGAGTTATATTGAATCGAACCATAAGCACAGTGATGATTGGTAACCACCAGCCCTTTTGGCGATACAAATGATGCGGTACAGCCACCAAGGCTTATCACTGCATTCATTGGGAACTCGGTTAATTTAGAAATCGATTTTGCATCAATTTCTAATCCTTTGGCTTTCAGAATTGATTCTAGATCAGGAAGTTGGTGTGGTTGCCACATGCCTTCATCAGCAAATGTTGAGCCCGATACTACAATAGCAAGTGATGCTATGAGTGGTTTTAAACGCATTTTTTAATCCTTTTTATTGTTTCTATAACAGGTTACGCGTGCAGCCTTAGCAAGGTCAATATTTCTGCGACAAAATAGCCACACTATTGTGTAACAAAATACTGAAAACAAATATTTCATCGAGCTCTGTTAGCAATAAAAACAACACAACAATGCAATCATTTAGTCATTTTCAATCGTTAGGATTTAAATACTATTAGTAATGCACGGCCTAACTATGACTGCTATTTTTTTGATCAACCTCGCTCGCTCAACCGAGCGATTGGCAAACAGCCAGCGACAATTAACCGCACATGGGCTAAGTTTTGAGCGTATAGATGCAATTGATGGCGCCATGCTCACGCAAGCACAAAAAGAAATTAATTACAGTCCTAGCCTCAATACACAAGAATATCACTACCCGCTCAGTGCTGGGCAGATTGGCTGTTATTTGAGCCATCGCAAAGCGTGGCAAACCATTGTCGATAGAAAACTTGATTACGCAATTGTGCTCGAAGATGACTTTATCTTAGATTCAAGTATCGGTAGTGCAATTAAAAATATTGAGCAATTACCGCTTGCTTGGCAACTTATAAAACTCTCAGCTTATCAAAACCGTACTCGCAAAATCGCCTATCAGATACCGTTGCAGTTTGAGCAACGATTAGTGATCCATAAAAAGTTGATGACAGGATGTTGTGCTACTGCAATCAGTTATCAAGGTGCAAAACAATTATTAGCTGCCACTAAAACGTTTGCTCGCCCTGTTGATTGTGATCTACAACATATTTGGGAAACTCAAGTCGCTGGCTATTCATTACTACCGTATCCATTCTCCCAAGATTGTGAGCAGGTAAGTGATATCAAATCGCGTAGTAATGCGCGCGAAAAGAAATCGTTTTTAGCGCGTAAAGGTCAGCAACTCCGTAGTGCGGTAAACAATCACTTTGCAACGGCGGCATTTATTGCCCAAACTAAGCGTGCTTTACCCACTACTCCTAAATGCAAAAAAGGAGCCGCAGCTCCTTTTTACTCATAACCTAGCATCATTAAATAGTATTTATTTTTTAACGAGGTTTGGGTGCTCTACACCCATCCATGCTTTAAATAATGCCATTTGCTGTGCAGTTGCCTGTTTGTCAGCAACTAGCTTTTTATCTTTATCAAAGCTTTGTGCTAGCGTTATTGTGGTGCTTTGCAGTGCATCACGGCGGATAAAATCAATGGTTACTTTATCCCCTGCTTTAAATGTTTCTAAGCTTGATTTTAAATCTTTACCAACATGCTTTTTGTTAATTGCCACAATTTTGTCATCGCTGGTCAAACCCGCTTGCCATGCAGCGCCATCGCGACGCACATGAGTTAAAGTTAATAACTCACCGGTATTTTTTGCCATCGCATCAACACTGGCAACGGCTTTTGCATCTTTTGGACGCTCTAACATTAAGCCTACTTTTTTAAACAGTGCGTCAAAATCAATATCTGCTGGTGCATCAACATTATTTGCCCACCACTGGCTGTAATCGCGGCCCGTTAACTGTTTTAAAATAGTTTTCACGTCAGTTGCAGTAAAGCCATGCGGCATTTTATATTGATTGTAAAGTGCACGATGAATATCACGGTAGCTTTGCTTACCTTGGCTGTTCTCAAGTAAATCAATATCAAGGGCCATCGAAATCAATGAACCTTCTGAGTAAATATTAGTACTGTAGTTACGAGCATGGTCACCACCTTGATTTATCCATTTATCAAAACTGGTTTCGGTGGCGCTTTGTACCTCACGCCCAGGCGATGATAAATGACGGTTGACGGTTTTCGTTAACACGTTTAAAAATTCATCCGTCGTGGCAATCCCTGAGCGCACCATTAAATGATCTTCAAAATAACTGGTTGAACCTTCCGCTATCCATAATAGTTTATCGTAATTAATATGCGTGTAATCGTAAGGAACTAAACCTTCAGGTCTATATGCTTTTACGTTCCAAGTATGGATAAATTCATGTGCTGCGGTGCTAATAAATGCAAGATAGTCTTCACGCGAGCCAAAACGGTCACGCGGACGCTGAATAATCGTTGAGTTTAAATGCTCGGTGGCACCACCTGCCCCTGAGGTTGCATGTACCATAAATACATAACGTTGGTACGGGTAAGCATCCCAAATAATATTGCCTGTTGCTACCAGCTTCTTAAGATCTTCAAGCATTTGCTCAACATCATAGTTGCCCTTGCCCCAGATCACTAATTCATAATCTCGGCCATCTACGGCAAATTTATGGAGTTCATTAATACCCGTTTCAATCGGCGAATCAACTAATACATCGTAATCTGCGGCTTTAAAGCTATGTTTTGAGCCTGCATTATCCATACCCGATACTGAGCGCCATGCTTTCGGTACATCTAGCTTAACCGTCACTGGCTCTTGACGAAATGATTCACTAAACATAAAAAAGCCTGATGCATCTATAAATGCGTGGCTATCATCAATATGGCGCGCACGTTTACCTAACTCATTAGCATACACTTGATAATCAATTTTAACTTCTGTTGGTTTATCTAAATGTACCCGCCATGTACTGGCATCAATTTTTTCCCATTTTAATGCTTTACCATTATCGCCTGTTGCTTCAAAAAAACGCACACCGTTTGCAAGGTTCAAAATTTCGTAACGACCTGTTCGCCAAGCTGGCAACTTTACATCTAAATGTGCTTGTGCCGTTTGTGGAAATTCTACGCTAACGTTGCCTAAATGATGTTCAGGTTGAGTAACAGCAAGTGAATAATTAACATCGGCCCATGCCGAGTGAGATAAAGCGGCTAATACCGATAATGCTAAAAACTTTTTCATAGAGGCTCTTAATTCATATATCAAGTGATTTTATTATGCGTGAGCCTAACAATGATGATAGAAAATGTGAATTAAAAGCGATAAATACACGTGCAGATAGGTTCGATGAATAAAAATCATCAACAAATGCTAAGTTTTTGACTTACTGACTACATTTGTGCAATTTTTGTTGTAAACTTACAACCATGTAAGATTTAATCAATGGCGGTAACTATTAGTGTCACAACAGCTCGAAGTTTTAAATAAAAAACTTAAACAAGCCATTGATACTCGTATGGTAGTTGAACATGCACGTAAGCATCAAGTAGACACATTGACACACTTTGCAGCTAAGTTATCGTTAAGCTGTAAAGGTATGGACATTGAACTTGATAATCGCTTAGCTAAGTTTCGTAGTGCGCTGGCTAAAGGGGTCGATTTTGAATTATTCGCGCCACAGATCGATGAAATTCTTACACTGCTAAAAAATCAAGAAGCACAACAGGCCACACATCAGCGTGAACTTCATAACAGTGTGCTCGATGCTGGCAAGTTACTGCAGAAAACCAAAGGGTTACCAGATGATGCACGCAGAACATTGCGTCATTTACTGGATCATGAACTGAATAATGTGCAATCGACGCGGGATTTCATTCCACTCCTTAATCGTTTAGTGACGATTTATCATCAAGCCTTACAAGTAAAACTGACTATTCCTGAATGCCAGCAAACTGCTGTGCAACCTAATTTAGCAAAAGAGTTACTCAATTTAGCTAATGATTTAGTATTTGAAGATGAAGCTGCAGATCAAGTAAAAACCATCAAAAATAATATCTCTGAAACCGATTCAGTGGATGATTTATTGACCTCTGCAATCGATATTATTCGCATCATTGCCAACAATATCAGTAAAGAGCGTCAATCTGCACAAAGCTTTTTAGTGTCATTGAACCAAACGCTTGAAGAATTACACCACTCAATTGTTTCTACAAGTAAACATTCAGAAGCAATGGGGGCTGAATTTACTGCATTAAATAAGCGCATTGAAGATAAAATTAACAATCTGACAGCACAAACCCAAAATGCTACTTCAATTTCATCATTAAAAGCCTTAGTTGATAACGAATTAAAATCGTTAAGTGAAGACTTAATTGAAAAAGAGCGCCTCGAGCAGCAAGATCGCGATATGTTGCTAAACAGTTTTCAAGAGATCAATCAACGCATTGGCAGCCTTGAAACTAAATTATCTAAATATAAAAAACGCCTGCATGAGCAACGTTTTAAAAGTTTGCTTGATGGCCTTACCAAACTGCCAAACCGAGCCGCATTTGACGAACGCTTTCATCACGAATTTCATTTGTTTGCAGTACAAGAATCCGATGTCACCTTAGTGGTGATTGATGTTGATCACTTTAAGTCTATCAACGATAAATATGG
Source organism: Pseudoalteromonas sp. SG43-6 (assembly GCF_014164365.1). Taxonomy (NCBI): domain Bacteria; kingdom Pseudomonadati; phylum Pseudomonadota; class Gammaproteobacteria; order Alteromonadales; family Pseudoalteromonadaceae; genus Pseudoalteromonas; species Pseudoalteromonas sp. SG43-6. The sequence continues at coordinate 74,821 of NZ_JACJEZ010000019.1, read as the reverse complement.
TCACAGCGCGGGTGATAAAACGTTACAAGTGATTGCCAAAGCGCTGCAAATGTCAATTCGTAAATCTGATTTTATAGCCCGCTATGGCGGTGAAGAATTTGTTTTATTAATGCCAGGTATGCCCTTAGAGCATGCCAAAAAACCTCTTGAAAAACTAAGAAAAGCGGTGAAAGGGATTCCGTTTAAGTTCAGAGATAAACAAGTAGAGATAACAGTTTCCGTCGGTGCCACGCAGTTTAAAAAAGGTGATACCCCATTGGGCGCTTTTGACCGCGCCGATGATGCTCTCTACAAAGCAAAAAATACCGGTCGTGATCGCTTGTGTATCAATAAATAACAGCGACCGACCTAGTGCTTTTTATAGCAAGGAGAACGCCTATGTTAATACAGTTAAACCCGACAGGTGTGTTAGATTTACTGTCGCAGCTCGAAGTTGATTTATTAGAGCAATCGTCTACCAGTGAGCGTTATAAGTTATTTAGAAACTGTGCGCTAGCTGTTCTCAATGTTGGCAGTCATACTGACTCCAGCTCAGAGATTTACAATAAATATCAAGATTTTGATATTCGCTTATTAAGCCGTGAGCGAGGCATAAAAATTGAACTACTCAATCCTCCGACTACGGCTTTTGTTGATGGTGAAATAATCACTGGGATCCACGAACATATTTTCTCTGTTATTCGTGATATTTTATTTATTTGTCAAAAATACGAAAAAGATTTAACCGAACAAAAAGCCATTACTCATATGGTCTTTGATATGTTGCGTAATGCCGCAGCGCTTCGCGTTAATAGCGATCCAAGTATGATTGTCTGCTGGGGTGGTCATTCTATTAATGAAAACGAATATAAATACACTAAACAAGTAGGTTATGAGCTTGGTTTACGTGGCTTAAATATTTGTACTGGCTGTGGCCCCGGTGCCATGAAAGGTCCAATGAAAGGTGCAACCATTGGACATGCAAAACAACGCAACACCAATAACCGTTATTTGGGCTTAACAGAGCCAAGTATTATTGCCGCAGAGCCACCAAATCCGATCGTCAATGAACTGGTTATTTTACCAGATATTGAAAAGCGCCTTGAAGCCTTTGTACGCACCGCCCACGCTATAATTATTTTCCCTGGCGGCGCTGGCACTGCTGAAGAGTTATTGTATTTACTAGGCATTTTACTTCACCCTGATAATGCCAAACAGTCGTTACCGGTTATTTTAACTGGGCCGAAAGAAAGTGAAAATTACTTTAGCGAATTATGCCAGTTCATTGAAATGACGTTAGGTAAGGAGGCGCTTGATAAATTTGAAGTTATTATTGATAACCCCGAATTAGTTGGGATCAAACTCAAATCTGCAATGGCAAATGTGCGTGATTACCGCAAGAGTCAGGGCGATGCATATTACTTTAACTGGACGTTAAAAATTGAAAATGAATTTCAGCAACCTTTCGCGCCAACTCATGCCAATATGGCTGGGCTTGATTTACATTTAGACCAAGAAAAACAATTACTAGCCGCTAATTTGCGCCGTGCATTTTCAGGTATTGTTGCAGGGAATGTTAAAGACGAAGGCATACAGGCAATTAAACAACATGGCCGGTTTATCATTAGCGGTGAACCGACTTTAATGAAAGCCATGGACAAACTGCTGCAAGCATTTGTTGAGCAAGGAAGAATGAAGCTCCCAGGCAGTCAATATGTTCCATGTTATGAAGTCAAAGCATAAGGGTTAATGTATTCGTGTCAGGTCAGTTACTTTTAATCGATGCGCTTAATTTAATTAGGCGCATTTATGCAGTTGATAGTAATCAAAACAAAGGCAGTGATGAGCAAATGATAAATACCTGCTGCGCGCGGGTAGCTCACGCTTGTGAAAAACTTATAAAGATCACCCAAGCAACGCATGCTATTGCTGTATTTGATGGTGATAAAAGCTGGCGGTATCATTATTACGCTCAATATAAAAGCAGCCGTGCCCCCATGCCTGAAACTCTGAAAAATTCATTAGATAAATTTAAACAGGCGATTGAGCAAACGGGTATTGTGGTGTTTGCCCCAGTAAATGATGAAGCTGATGATATTATCGCGACATTAGCCGATAAAATGGCGCAAAATCAGTTGTATAGTACAATTATCTCCACTGATAAAGGGTTTTTACCTAGCTTAAATAATTATATTAATGTGTATGATTATTTTAAAAAAGAATATTTAGATCATCACTCTATCGTACAACGTTTTGGTGTTGAGCAAGCTCGATTAATTGATTTTTGGGCAATGGCTGGTGATAAAACGAATGATATTCCGGGTATTAAGGGAATTGGTACTAAAACAGCACAAGAGATTATTAGTAAGCACGCAGATATAACATTGGCGGTAGAGGATGAAACGCTCTCTACAGCAGTTCGTAAAAAGTTAGCGACAGGAATGGCTGACTATATTACCTCTAAACATTTGGTTGGTTTACGTACAGATATTAACTTAGGCTTTAGTTTAAAGCAGTTAAGGCTCAATTAATCGCATTCACGTAGCACTGGATTTGAACTATGCGTATACTAAATTTAAGTCTCAGCGTAAGAGTGCACAATGTTTAAGAAGGTTTTTCGCTATCTCATATTAGGTTTGGGTGTATACGCCTTGATCGCTACTTTGGTCATTACTTTTTATAAAGATGATCCACAGGCGATGATCTGGCAAGACCGAGAAGCGTTCAATAAACGTTATATCGCTAAATTAAGTGTCGAAACACCGACTAACTTAAACACAGTTTTAGAGTATTTAGGCAGTCCTGATCTAACATTCGCGAAACGTGATAAAGAGGAAGTATGGCAAATTATTTTTTACCGTACTCAACATATCAAATCAGATGGGATCACGACTATGGATGAGTGTACTGGTTTACTGTTTAAAAATGGCGAATTGATTTTGTGGGGCCCAAGTGCATTTGATGCATTTGAGCAACGCGGGTAATTAATTACTTATGGATGCACTCTGCGCACAAGATCTTGCCAGCCTATTTGAAAAAACTCACCAAATATTAAGGCGTTATAATAATAAAAGTCAGTGGCCACAAATTTATCCGCTGTTGACACAACTGGCTGAGCAATATTATAAACTCTATGATTCACATCCAAATGCACTACAAGCCCAGCTTACTCTATATGCAGAAACACAAGGTTATACAACCAACTTAGTGGTCAATCAATGTGTCATTGTCGCCGCATTTTGTCGCAGTTTAAGTTACGACAGTAAAATCAGCCAATTGCTTATTTGTGTGTGTTTAACTAACTATTTATGTGTGCAAACACAAACTAATAAGCTGGCCCTGCGCCAACCTCTTACCCAACAAGAAAAAAAGCAATGGCAGTCGCGTCATCAGCTAGCAGTAAAATTACTGCAATCAGCTAACGTTCCCACTGACCATATTGCGTGTATTTTAGCGCGCTTAAATAAGTATAAGCAGGCCTTGCTAAGCACGCCAAAAATCATGATCTATGATGGACCAACGACGTTAGTTGCGTTAGCAAATATTATTGCGATGAACATTACCTATCGTACCCAAAATGATCATATTGATATCTATAAGGCAGTGGCTGATATTTATATCCGTACTCCTAACCTGTTTGCCCAACAAGCATTAAAAGCATTAATCGGTCATTTTGGCCCTTACCTGCCAGGCTCTTTAGTTAATTATAGCGATCAGCAGCTCACTTATATTGGTAAAAACCACCAGCAACGGGATTTATTAATTGCATTGCATGAGCAGCAAAAAACCAAATGGTATAGCGTTAAGGCAAAGCTAGAATCACATTCAAAACAACGCCCAAGTAAAGACAAGCGATTATTGTTTAGCGTATGGTTCAATGAGCACATAGCCCCCCCTGTTGAAATTGTAAACTTTGAAAAACAACAATTACTGATGCTGATAAGCCAAGTTAAAATACAAAAAGAATACTCATACAGTGCCCTTGCTAAATTACTCAACAATCATCCAGCGACAATTGAGTTACTTCGTGAAGCAGTGAAGCCTTATAATAAAGAGCACCTAGCAGGCAAAGATTTACGCCATTGTTTATCAATGGTCGGCTTATACAATGCACCAGCGATCATTCAACGGGTGCTCTTTGAGCAATTAGTAAACTACCAAGCACATCCATTAATGCAACATATACAATTACGCTTACAGGCAATAATAAGTTTATTAAACCAGCTGGTAAGTCGTGATCAACACAACCAGTTCGAGCACCTCGCTTTGCCTATTTATGGTTACGTTAATTATTTGATTGAATACTGTAGCACCACAATTAGCCGTAAGACAGTGTATGAACACTCACCTAAAAGTGATGTAAGTATGCCCTTTGCGTGGCTATTTGGTGTCACGGTTCATGATAGTGGGCATTTATCGGCTTATTTACTTGAATTGCTTGGTGACAATCCATGGACACAAGCGCTCTTAGATGCAGAGCAGCAAAAAAAACAACACTTATCTGCAGAGGCACAATTATGGGTTGCAATAAAACTCGTCGTTATTAAGGTGTATCAACCCAACGTAATACAAAGTAGTTGGCAAACACACACTTTTGAGCAAGTGTTAAAACGCTTAGATTGGCAGTCCAGCGAGGATTTTTATGCACAGCTACCAAGCCTAGGTTTAAGCAATAGCGTATGAATATTTATTAGACATAGTGACTAATTTAGTGCGTTTTCGTGGGTTTTACTGGCAAAAAGTTGAATAAATTGCTATAAAAGCCGCTTGTATTTTCAAACTCATTCACGTAAATAATCTAACAAGTAATCGCTTAATACCAATCGTGTTAAGTTACTAGCCATTTATAGCGACAGATAAATAGAGTGATAACAAGGCATAAATTTCGACATGTAGTTGTTCTACTTGAGAAATTCATAACGCAGTTAGCGCTTTATTTAGCACGCTAGAATGGTTAAATATTTAAGTCGATTGGTATAATAATGCGTCACATTTACGTGCATTTCTAACTCGTAATAGGAAAAGTTCATGGCCAAACAAACCATCACAGTGATCAAAGGCGACGGCATCGGTCCGAGTATTATTGATTCAGCCCTTGAGATCTTAACAGCCGCAGGGTGCGATTTTGATTATGAATTCGTTGATGCAGGTCTTGCAGCCCTAGAAAAGACCGGTGAATTATTACCACAAGATACCATTGATACTATTGCGCGTAATAAAATTACTCTTAAAGGCCCACTAACTACGCCAGTTGGTGAAGGTTTTACTTCAATCAATGTAACATTACGAAAGCAGTTTGGTTTATACGCCAATGTACGCCCAGTAAAGTCATTTGTTGGCACCAAAGCACGTTATGAAGACATTGATATCATCACGGTACGTGAAAATACGCAAGGTATGTATTCAGGTTTAGGCCAAGTGACATCAGAAGATGGCAACGAAGCACAAGCAATGTCTATGATCACCCGTGAAGGTGCTGAAAAAATCGTTACTTTTGCCTACGAACTAGCCGTGCGTGAAGGTCGTAAAAAAGTGACAGCGGTTCACAAAGCTAACATTTTAAAATCAACTTCAGGTTTATTCTTAAAAGTAGCTCGTGAAGTTGCTGAGCGTTATCCTGAAATTGAATCAACTGAAATGATTGTTGATGCAACCTGTATGAAACTGGTAATGAGCCCTGAAGAGTTTGACGTTATCGTTACTACAAACCTGTTTGGTGATATTTTATCTGATCTATGTGCTGGTCTAGTAGGCGGTTTAGGTATGGCACCTGGCGCTAACATCGGTGAAGATGCAGCAATCTTTGAAGCAGTTCATGGCAGCGCACCTGATATTGCTGGTAAAAATTTAGCAAATCCAACCTCTGTTATTTTGGCATCTATTCAAATGTTAGAGCATTTAGAAATGGGCGAAACTGCAGAGCGTATTCGCAGTGCTGTAGCTGACGTAATTAAATCGGGTGATCGTACCACTCGCGATTTAGGTGGCAGTCACGGTACTACTGACTTCACTCAAGCTGTTATCGACCGTTTATAAACCAAACCTAGATTATTAGCATTATAATAAAAGCCAGTATTTACTGGCTTTTTTGTCACTTAGTTTATGCTTGTCTCTTTGTTCGAAAACTGAGCGGTAGCAGTAACAATAACCAAAATATACTTCCGCCACTGGAGCCTGAACTGGCAACTTGTTTTTGCACTGTTACCATAAGCTTGCTAGACGGTAAGGTGTTTTTTATGCCTTTTGCAGAGGTATCAGTCACGATCAGTGTCACTGTATAACTTCCCGCTTGGTTATAAGTATGTGTAGGATTAGCCCGTTGGCTTACAGCACTGCCATCTCCAAAATCCCAACTGTAAGTGTAATTATTAAACCCGCCTTTGGTATCACTGTTAAAATTAACCAGTAAATCTTTTGCACTGTAACTGGCCTGTGTTGTAAGTAATACATTTGCCGACACTTGGGTTGCAAAAGACTGCATAGCGCCATTTGCATCAGTTACAACAACGCTTAAGGTATAATCGCCACTGTATTCATAGCGGTAGTTAATGCTCTGCCCTTTCGCAGTTGAGCCATCACCTAATTGCCATGCATAGTCATAAGGTGCTTGACCACCTGATACAGTGACTTTTGCAGTAACATTGCCTTTCTCTATACTGGTATCCACACTAGAAATTGATAACGGCGCAGTAAGCACAAAAGTCATCGATTCTTGAAACTGCTGCCCTTGTTCATTAGTACGAGTAAAACCCACAGTGTAACTACCGTAATCGGCAAATTTATGATTTGGATTCAATTCATCACTACTTTGTCCATCACCAAACTGCCAGTTAAAACTATCGGTTGGGGTCAACGCCATTCCTTTAATTTCAAAACTCGCTTCGAGATCATTAGTAATTACATTGATCCCAGACTGTGGTGTATAGCCTAAATTCAATTCAATTGAGCTATTATTAATCGCTTGCTCAACAATAGAAAAATTAAAACCAAACGTTGAAACTTTTACACCAGAGGCCTGTTGCGTGGCAAAACTGTAATCATTATTATCATTAAACTCAGTGATTGCTGTTAACTGCGTATCGCCTAAACCTTGGCGCTGATCATAAAGACTAAAAGCAGCATCTCTTAACTGAATCGTAGTACTGGCAGGTGCGCTGCTATTACCTTTTGCAATGGCATTTTGATCGGCATCAACAACCAATATAAACCCTTCACCAATATGCTCAGGAGTATTATTATCTGTATACTGTTCATTAGCAGACCAAAGTAATAAACCCGGTGAATACTGCTCAACTTGTAAACCACTATCTATTCCTAAATAACTACGTAACTGTAAATAGTAATTGTGTGGTTTTGCATAGATGTGATCCCCCACTCGGCTAAAGCCATCAAGTTGTGCTTGTGTTGACTGCTCTGCATTATCTTGCCAAACGAAAGTATCACCTTGGCTAATGGTCATATCATCAACCACTAGACCAAAATAATGAGTATAAGTGTCCGTTTTATAGTTAAAACTAAGTGTGATTGTTTGACCAGCATAAGCTGATAAGTCAAAACGATGCCGTAAATAATTATTCGGCTGCTGAGCGTCATTTACTGAACTTGAAGACCCTGTTATATATGGACCAATGTCTCCATAAAATGGATTGACTGCTTGAGTATATTGCGAAGCAATAGGCTGTGCGTTTACTAATACTTGAGCATAATCATAATCCGTTTCAATGCTGTAATAGGCACTTAAATCAAGATAAGTAGGCTGCGTACTTGCAGGTATATTAACTGTAAATGTCATACTTTTTGAAACATTATCACCACTGCCAGAGTAGTATTGCAAGTGCCCTTCTACTGCTTGATAAAACGGTTGTAAGTTGGTTGGTAGGGTGATTTTTAACTGGTTTAATTCAGTTGATACCCCACTACTATGGCGAAGTATTTGCTGTTGATTGGTATCGATTTCGTCTAACGATATCGTCGTTTGATTAAGCCAGTTTCCTTGATAACGGTTTTGTAAGTACTCGAGTGCATAAGGACTGAACATCACCGGCTGTGAGCCACGAGGTGAGCCTGCCCAACTACCACCAGACATCACAGACCAAAGCGCAACTGGCTCCCCCAGCGCACTGCCGGTTAAATCATATTCATCAGGCAAACCTAAGTCGTGACCAAACTCATGTACCACCACGCCAATACCAGCATCGATAGGATTTATAGTATAACCAAATAAACGAATACTACTGCCATCAACCGCACTTGGCTGATTGTTTTGGTCGTACACATAAAAACGATGTGACCAAATTGCATCAGTACCCAGTACGCCACCACCGGCTTCCTCACCTATACTCGAGTGGAAAATCATAACATGGTCAATAATCCCATCAGGTTCATTGGTGATCCCATCACCATCACGATCATCCAAATCTGTTAAATCATAATCGGCTAAATTAATATTAAATTTGGCTACGGCTTTTTCTACCGCTTCATGCACTAAACTAGGGGCATCAATATCATTATTACCCCCTTGGCGAGCCCCATAACTTTTCGCATCATTATCGGCTGTTACCCAGCCATAAACTTGACCCGTAAATGCTAAGCTTTCCCCTGAGGCTTGCTGATAGTATTGATACGCTGTTTGCAACGGTTGCTGCTGTGGACCTGAGTAACCATCAGTAGCGAACAACATTTGTTGGTAATGCTGCTGACTATAGCTTGAGTAGTACATATCGCTATCAACTGCGGCTAAGCCATTATCATCATGAGGTAAGTCAGGAAAATCAACCAATATAGCCAACACTTTTACGGTATTGTGCGTCGAGTTAGGTAACTGCGAAGACACACTCGCTAAGCGCTGAGCCATTTTTCGTTGTTGGGTTAAAACTTGAGGGTTAAGCTGCCGACGTGAATGCATCGATTCACCACGGCCAATATAATCAGACAATAATTTGTCATGCGCTATTTTATCGTCAAGCTGCCCGCGTTTATCTAACCAATATAAAATTCGCTCTTTGTTAACGACCCCAATATCAGTTGGGCTACTATTTTGTGGTTTTGCCACACTCTGTTGACTTAACAATGCCAAAGTCAGGCCACATAACAATTGTGAGTATTTCACAGGATCACCTATCAACAACTCCATAACGATAATAATAGCGAATAATTTATATACTTACATTACATTTATAGATATACAGTGAATATCGCCACGCTTCAAAAAAGCATAATTTCTTTGCTTTTAACGGTTAAAAATGCAATTTAAAGCAACTTTTAAATATAAAAACAATTAATTTGGAATTTTAATGCAACATTGCCGTTTTGGCTGTTGACATTAGCTGGCAAAACCTTTAAAAATAAGACTATTAAATTTGTAGACTAAATGAGTTATTCGGCTATCTCAGCGCAATAACTCATTTGAACTTATATAACAAATACCGAGAAGAAAAATAACGTTATGAAATATCAATTTCACCTAGTCACTGTACTCGTACTGGTCTTAGTTTTAAGCCCAGCGGGGATGTATTAGAAGGTGAAATAGCTTTTTAAAAACCCCCGCCCTAAGCGGGGGTTTTTTTATGCATTTAAATTATACGGTAATTGCACAGAATAAATGGGGAGTGCGTGCAATAGCACATTATTACTCATGATAATAATCAATCGGTAACAGGCACACAGAGGAATGAGGATGAGTACACAACAATATAATGGCTCCGAACTAGTTGTTCAGGCATTAAAGGCATTGAAGGTAAAATATATATTTGGCTACCCCGGTGGCTCAGTATTAGATCTTTATGATGCATTATTTCAGCAAGATGATGTTGAGCATATTTTAGTTCGTCATGAACAAGCAGCAACCCATATGGCTGATGGTTATGCACGTGCCACAGGTGAAGTGGGCGTAGTATTAGCAACATCAGGTCCAGGTGCGACAAACTGTATCACGGGGATCGCTACAGCCTATATGGATTCTATTCCTATGGTAGTGCTATCCGGTCAAGTGCCGACTAACTTAATTGGTGATGATGCATTTCAAGAAACCGATATTGTTGGTTGCTCTCGGCCAATCGTAAAACACAGTTTTAACTGTCGTAGCGCAAAAGATATTCCTAAAATTTTGGCTAAAGCATTTTATATTGCAAGTACTGGACGCCCAGGTCCTGTGGTCGTAGAACTGCCAAAAGATATGTTAAACCCTGCACTTAAATTTGACTTTGAGTTTCTAGCAACCACAGAGCTGAGAACCTATAGTCCAAATACCAAAGGCCACCCAAAGCAAATTCGCAAAGCCGTTGCCGCTATTTTAGAAGCTAAAAAACTGGTCATTTACTCTGGTGGCGGGATTATTATCTCTAACACTTCAGAGCAACTGACTCATTTGGTTGAATCACTCAATGCACCAATCACTAATACCTTAATGGGATTGGGCGGTATTTCCGGGGTTCACCCTAATTTCGTTGGTATGCTAGGTATGCACGGGAGCCTTGAAGCAAATAAGGCGATGGCAAATGCCGATGTGATCTTAGCTCTAGGCGCCCGATTTGATGACAGGGTAACCAATAACGTGAAGAAATTTTGTCCCAATGCGACGATTGTTCATGTTGATGTTGATCCGACCTCTATTTCAAAAACGATCAAAGCCCACATTCCCGTCGTCGGTTGTTTATCAACCGTACTTGAGCAATTACAGACAGCCATAGATAAAAGTCCAATCAAAATTGATCGTAGTGCTCAAGAAGATTGGTGGCGTCAGATCATTAGCTGGCGTGAACAAAAATGTTTAAGCTACAGCACTGCGGGCGATAAAATAAAGCCTCAGGCCGTCATTGAAGCAATTTATAAAGCTACCAATGGTGATGCCTATATAAGCTCTGATGTAGGTCAGCATCAGATGTTTGCGGCGCAGTACTACCCGTTTAAAAACCCGCGCCAATGGATCAACTCAGGGGGTCTTGGCACTATGGGCTTTGGTCTGCCAGCGGCAATGGGAGTGAAACTTGCGTTCCCGGATAAAGAATCAGTGTGTGTCACCGGTGATGGTTCGATTCAAATGAACATTCAAGAACTTTCGACATGTTTACAATATAACTTGGCTGTAAAAGTGGTGTCACTGAATAACCGCTCTCTGGGTATGGTGCGTCAATGGCAAGATATGGTCTACGGCGGTCGTCACTCATCGTCGTATATGGAATCGTTACCTGATTTCGTCAAACTTGCTGAAAGTTATCGCCATGTCGGTATTCGCGTTAATACTCTTGATGAACTACAGCCCGCAATCGATAAAGCCATGTCGATCACTGACCGTTTAGTGTTTTTAGATATTCTTGTTGATGAAAATGAACATGTATACCCAATGCAAATTAAGCTTGGAGCAGTTGATGAAATGTGGTTACGTAAAGGAGTGAAAGCATAATGCGTCGTATATTATCTATTTTACTTGAGAATGAACCAGGCTCATTGTCGCGTATTGTTGGCCTATTCTCACAACGAGCTTATAACATCGATAGTTTAACCGTTGGCACAACAGACGATCATTCTTTATCACGTATTACTATCACTACCATGGGTGATGACCGTGTGGTTGAGCAAATCACTAAACAGGTTAATAAATTAGTAGATGTATTAAAGATTATTGATCTAACTGAAATGGCGCATATTGAACGTGAGCTGCTATTAGTAAAAGTATTCGCTCAAGATGAAGCTAAAAGAGCGGCAGTAACGCGAGTGGTCGATGTATTCCAAGGGACTATTTTAGACATGGGTCGCAACAGCTACACATTGCAGCTTGTTAGTAGCACAGATAAAATTGAATCGTTTTTAGATACCTTACGTCATGAGACAGACATAATTGAAGTTGTACGCTCTGGTGCGGTAGGTATTGGCCGCGGTGATAAAGCACTAAAAGCTTAAACCTTAGATTAATGAGTAGATACAAAAAAAGGGCTAATTAGCCCTTTTTTATTTAACCAATCTAATTGATTAAGGATTAACTTGATCTTTAAGACCTTTACCTGCTTTAAAGCTTGGGATAGTTGCCGCTGAAATTTGGATTTCGGCACCAGTTTGTGGGTTACGGCCAGTACGTGCAGCACGCTCTTTTACAGAGAAAGTACCAAAACCAACTAGTGCAACTGAATTACCTTCTTTTAAAGAAGAAGTAACAGCACCAGTGAATGCGTCAAGTGCACGTGTAGCTGCTGCTTTAGAGATTTCTGCATCAGTAGCGATTTTTTCAACTAATTGAGCTTTATTCATTTGTTAAATTCCTATTCGTTATTATTTTGCCTTCGCAAAACCTATCTTTATGCATTTTTTAAGTATTGGCAACAGCAAAATGCTTTTTTCGCGTAAATTCTTAAAAAATGAGTAAATTTTAAATAATTGCCGAAATAAATATTGATTTAAAGATTAACCAACAATGAATTTAAGCAGTATTTAATAAATCAATATGACAATTTGTTTATCATTCAACTTTTTCGATAACTAAGGTCACTTCCCCAACCTCAATGCCAAACTTATCAATAGCTGTACGGTTAATCAAGCGCGATTGTGTTACCAGATACATCCAATCATCTAAATTAACTTCAATGGTGTCATCTCCATAGGGTAATTTAAGGGTATATTGCCAATGAAATACACTGCCATTACTTTTTCCTTTCGCGATACCTATCACATCACCTGCAGTGCCAGTTAAAGTATTGTCAGCATTGAGTGTTATTTTCCACACTCGGCGTTGGGTTTCACCATCGTCGTAAACGAAATCTTCCTCTATAACGCCGTTATTGCCATCCCAACTAGCATTCATATCAACGACCATCTTACGGGTTACTTCACCTTTAAAGTCTTGGACAACGCCATAGGCTTTCAATTTGCCATTAAAAAATTGTTTAAAATTAAATTCTGGCTGACTTCCTTGGTAATACTCAACATCTGGCGCAGCACAGCTACTTAATAAAAATGTGCAACTAAGTAAAAATAATATAGTAATTCGCTTCATGTTATTGCCCTATTAGTTGTTTTCGCATCTGTGGCTCAGAGGTATTAGCATCAAGCCAAATAGCTAAAAAGTCATCCGCAAAACCACTTTGCTCTATAGCCCCTAGCTTTTTATCATTAAAATAAAATGTGCCAATACCATTTTCATCCGTAATGAACGATAGCGATTCACCTTTTTTGATATCCGGCCAAAGCGCAGCTAACTGTGCATCGTATTTTTTAATGATCTCTTTTTTGCCCAAATGCTGCCATTGTTCGTTCGTCGCTTTGATTATGTCCTTGGCAGCAAAATCGCGTAAATAGGTCAATGTCAGTTTAGTGGGGTGATTGCCAAACTGATAGCTCCCCGATGGGGTTGCTAACTGCGCCTGATAAACATCCCAAAATAGATACTCAAAACGAGCCTCACCGACCACTTTAAAATCAGCAGCAAAGCTTCGGCTGCATACCAATACACTTAAAATAATTAGCCCTTTAGTTAATCTTGCTATCATTACCGGACTCCAAATTTCTAAGTTAAATAGTTACACCTGTATGTTCATTTATGTTCAGAAACTAACAGGTACTTTTTGCTGTATGTATTTATAATCCTGATAAAATTGAACATAAACGACCAAGCTAAACCATATATAAGCCAAAATTGCCAAACTACAGGATGAACCTCTAACGCCCCAAAGCGTGCACCAGCAATATAACTTGCGGGGGCAAAAACTGCACAGAGCAACAGCGCTAAATACCAAGGCGTGCGATGCAAAAATTGCATTGATGTATTGATGGTTAACAGTAAAGCACACCAAAGTAATACAAACCACAATGGAAAGGGCGATATACTAAAAGATAAAAAGCCAACCTCAACCATCAAATATTCAAAGCTTAACGAGATCATTAAGCCATAGCACAGTAACAGCATATCTTGTTGCTTTTGTTGCGACAGACATAACATCACTATGATGATTAATAAAATCGGTATGATAGCGCGCTGCTCAAGGAATAATGCTAAAAACCACACTCCTTGAAACAGCAAAAAATTAATAACTGAGCGCAATGTCATCACTTGAATGGTTAAAACGCGGTTTACGGGCAACTAAATGCACTGTACTGGTTACTCGCGCCCTAAATGCGCCTTCACAGTAAGCTAAGTAAAATAACCATAATCGATAAAAGCGCTGGTCAAACTTAACTTTGTCGATTTCTGGCCAGCTTGCGATAAACCGTGTGCGCCAATCAGCTAAGGTTCTTGCATAATGAACGCCGATATCGTTAATGCTGTGTACCACCATGTCTGATTGACTTTTTATTTGCTTATTCATTTCATCAATACACGGTAAACAACCACCAGGGAAGATATACTGCTGAATAAAATCAGAATTTTTCAGATAATGTTGATAGCGTTGATCAGCAATTGTAATTGCTTGGATCAGCATTGCACCACTGTCTTTGAGTAAGTCATTACATTTTTTGAAAAAGCTGGGTAGGTATTCATGACCAACCGCTTCTATCATTTCTATTGACACTAGCTTATCGTAACAGCCTTCGAGTAAACGATAATCTTGTTTCAATAAGGTTATCTTATCTTCAAGCCCCAACTGGGTAATTTTTTCTGCCACAAACGCATGTTGCTCATCAGAAATAGTTGTAGTAGTAACGTGGCAGTCATAATGTGTTGCAGCATGAATGGCAAACGCTCCCCACCCTGTGCCAATTTCAATAACCGTTTCACCGGGTTGTAAATCTACTTGTTGGCAGATTAAATCAAGCTTATGGCTTTGTGCTTGTTCAAGAGAAGCATCTTTTGATGGGTATACAGCGCTTGAGTAAAGCATTTCAGTGCTTAAAAATGATGAATACAACTCATTGCCTAAATCGTAATGAGCAACAATATTTTTCTTTGAACCTTGCTCAGAATTCTTGTTTTTACGGTGGTTTATTCGATTATAAAGATTACTAATAAACGCAAACTTACGTTCAAATTGGTCCAGTTGAGCCTGATTAATGGCAAAAATTTCAATCAACTGAGTTAAGTTAGTACATTCCCACTGGCCTAAAATATAAGCTTCGCCAGCTCCGACACTGCCAGAGAGCGCAAATGCTTTATACATTGCCGGATTATTGACAACTACTTTAGCCTGTAAGTGACTTTGAGGATCACCAAAGTGTTGAACGTCGTTACCATCAACTAGGGTAATTGCGCCAACTTCAATGCTATCAAACGCACCAATAACTAACTTTTTATACAGCTTACTTAACAAGCTACTTGATGCGTTATCAGCTAAACTGGATACTTTTTCCATCTCATGACCTTCATTATTTTAGCTTATCAATTCTTGCCTGAGTGACCTAAAAAAGGCACTCGCTTACAAAATAGTTTAAACGCCTGTACGTAAATTCCTTTCATCACAGTGATGGTCATGGCAGGAAAACGTTTCAGTAACGCAGTAACCGCAGCACGACTGAGTGACTGGCGTTGTAAACGCAAACTGGCAGTAAATAATAGCGTATTATCTTTTTTATTTTCTATATGGATCATAGTATTGTGCTTTGTTAAACGCACTTTCCAGTGGTAATCCATATCTAAACTCATAAATGGTGATACGGAGAAAGCCTTTTTAAAGTTCACTTTCTTGTGTAAATCAACCAAGTAATAGTGTCGCTCGTTCCAGGGGGTATTACTCACTTCAGCAACCATATAGGGAAAATCGCCATCAGCCGTTTCATAGAAGAAAAAGTTAACTGGGCTAAAATACACCCCAAAACAGCGCAGCTGTCCGAGCATATAAACATTACTAAACGGAGCAGTAATCCCCAGCTCGACAATTTTATCAATTGCTCGTTGTTTGATTGGTTGTTGAGTATCTAAATCACGATTAAGATAATCGGATTGTTTAAATTTAAGTGCTTTAAAGCCTGTTGTTCCAAGCCAAGGGTGAACACCATCAAGTTGCTGAGGAGCATTAAGATCAACCCACATCATGTACAACTGATAATTAAAGCTATGCGCTTTAATTGCTAATCGGTGATGACGAACATCACCGATTAAAAGTGCACTATTCAAATTCAACCCCAAGTTTGCGAGCAACATCTACAGCGCTTTTCACTCCGTCTTCGTGAAATCCGTTATACCAATAAGCGCCACAAAAATAACTGTTATTGGCTCCATCAATAAGCTGTTTCTGTTGCTGAGCAGCAATAGACGTTTTATTGAATACTGGATGATGATACGTAAATTCTCGGAGTATTTTAGTTTTATCAATTCCCTCGCGGTGATTAAGCGTGACACAAAATTGCGTTTTACTTGTGATGCCTTGCAAAATATTCATTTGATAAGTTACAACAGCAGCTTTATCAAGATTATCGGTAAGTAGATAATTCCAACTTGCCCATGCGGCTTTACGTTTTGGCAGCAAAGCAGTGTCAGTATGCAAAATCACTGAATTTTCAGTGTAGGGAATGGCTGATAAAATTGCTTTTTCATCTGTGCTTGGGTTTTCAAGTAAAGCGAGAGCTTGATCAGAATGACAAGCAAAAATCACTTTATCAAATTGCTCAACAGTACCATTTTTCAATCGGATCAACACCTGCTCCGGGGTGCGAAAAATAGACTGTATATCCGTGTTCAATTTTATTTTATCTTTAAAACCACTGATCAATGGATTGATATATTCCCTTGAACCACCGGGAATAACATACCACTGCGGACGATTAGTAATATCTAATAAGCCATGATTGAAAAAGAATTTTACAAAAAACTCAACGCCAACATTACTCATTTCTTTAATACTTGTTGACCAGATAGCCGCGCCCATCGGCAAAATATAATGGTAACGAAAAAAATCATTAAAACCGTGTTGGTCGAGCAACTGACCTAGCATCTGCTCACTTTGGTAGTCGTTGTCATGATATAGTTTTTTACACAAGGTGTTAAAACGCACAATATCACTAAGTAACTTCCAAAAACGCGGACGAAATATATTGCGCTTTTGAGCAAACAAACTGGCAAAGGTGTGGCCATTATATTCAAAACCAGTTTGCTGATTATGCACACTAAAACTCATTTCTGTCGGTTGTCGTTCAACGCCGATGCGCTTTAACAGCTTTTCAAAATAAGGGTAAGTGCGATCATTAAAAACAATAAAGCCAGTATCAATAGCACGCTTAACACCATCAACCTGTATATCTATCGTTGCGGTGTGCCCACCAATGTAGTTGTTTTTTTCAAATACCGTAATATCATACTTTTTGTGCAACAAATGCGCGCAGCTTAATCCTGCAATTCCAGAACCTATAATTGCTATTTCTTTCAACGACTTAATCCTTTTGCAAGCATGAGCCAAATTGGCAGCGGCAACATGCGTAAACATTTTAAAATAAGGGTAAAACGATAAGGAAAATGCACCTCTTTGCGGCGCTTAGCGACCCCTTTGATAATATAATTTGCCGCTTTTTCTGCAGTAACTGCCATTGGCATTGGAAAATCGTTTTTTTGAGTCAACGGTGTTTTAACAAAGCCTGGATGCACTAAGGTTACGTCAATATCAGCTAAATCAATGGCTAAACTTTTTGCTAAGTAACTGACCCCAGCTTTTGATGCGCCATATGCTTGTGAGCGCGGTAACGGTAAATAAGTTACGCTTGAACTGACAATCACCAACTGACCACCGGACTTTATCCTCGGTAGTAAAGCCTCAAGACAGTAACCCATCGAAAGCAAATTAGTAGTAACAACGCGGGTAAACAATGCACTGTCAAAATTATGCGCATCATCGATATACTCACAATTGCCAGCATTAAGAATAACGCGATCAAATTGCGTATAAGCAACAGTGCTACTTCGTATTTCTTGTAAATCAGTAGCGTCAAACTGACAACTTTCAATATTCGTTAGTTGCGCAAGTTCGTTTAGTTTTTCTTGGTTACGCCCACAAGCGATCACTGTATCCCCGGCTTGCGCATACAGTTTCGCAAGTTGTTCACCAATACCTGATGTTGCACCTGTTATAAGCGTGATCATTATTCCGCTGCCTTATTATCTATGTATTTAATAATTGAACCGAGAATAGGGATATGTCGATAAAGTAATGCACCAGCATCAAAGTAGTCTTTATGAAGGCTGATTTTGTCACCAGTAAATGTTAACTTGCTATGGCCTGCTACGGCTATTTGCTGGCCATTACTAAGCTTTGGATGGCGATAATACATAGTCCAGTAAACAAAAGCATTATCGCCTACACTAACAGCATCACTGATATCAAACGTGCATTCAATAACATTACTATAAAGTTTAGCAAAATATTGATGTAAGTCAGCTAAACCATCGACTTCATGCAATGGATCAGAAAAGTGAATGTCTGCAGCATAAATATCACTCAGTAAATGTAGATTTTCTTTACTTAGCTTTTGGTATATCGCGATAAATTTATCTGTTCTGTGGTTGCTCATATCATACCTTAAATGCATCAAGCGCTCGTAAGCGAGCCGTTTTATGATCAACGATTGCTGGCCAATAAACTGCTTTTGCTTTGCCGCTTTTCGCTAAATATTCATGTGGAAAATGAATTTGCTTATTCGGCACATTTTCCAACTCCGGTATATATTTACGAATAAAATCACCATCAGGATCAAATCGCTCACTTTGAGTAATCGGGTTGAATATTCTAAAGTATGGCTGGGCATCGCACCCGGTACTTGCAGCCCATTGCCAACCGCCGTTGTTAGACGCTAAATCGCCATCGATCAAATGCTGCATAAAGAAACGTTCACCTTTACGCCAATCAATTAACAAGTGTTTGGTAAGAAAACTGGCAACTACCATTCGTAAGCGATTATGCATCCAGCCAGTTTGAATAAGCTGTCTCATAGCGGCATCAACAAGCGGGTAGCCTGTTTTACCTTCACACCAAGCAGTGAAATCAGCCTCATCAGTTCGCCACTTTACTGGGTCATATTTCTCATTAAAATTGTTATATTTATTAAGTTTTGGATAAGCCACAATTAAATGACGATAAAACTCACGCCACACTAACTCGTTGACCCAATTAAATAAATTGCTTTTAGAGCTACTTAAAACATCGACATATTGTTGCTGTACAAGAGCAATTAATTGCTGAACGCTGACAATGCCTAAAGCTAAATACGGACTTAAGCCTGATGTGCCTTTAATACTTGGAATATCTCGCTGATCTTTATAACTGAGTAATTTATCGCTGATAAAGCGGGCACAGATTTGACTTAATGACGCATCATCAACTGGCCACTTATGTGAGGAATCATCACCGGTAAGTAACGCTGAACCTTGCCAAGGTATTGGGCTAAACATTGTCGGGGGGGCTTGAAAATAAAAATGAGTATCTTGATATTGCTTTAGCCAGGCATTTTTAAAAGGGGTGAACACCTTAAACATCTCACCACTTTGATTCAGTACCGTTCCAGGCGGTGCAACCACGTCACCATCAAACAAGGTGACTGATACTTTAAGTTCATCAGTATGATGTAAAAATGCGTTATCGCGCTCAACTTCATTAATTTCATATTCTTTATTGGCAAATAACTGCGTTACTGAATGTCGCTGGCAGAATTCGCTTAACTGCTGCACACATCCTGCGTAATTACCCGCTTCAATGATATGCAAGGTGATGCCATTATCAGCTAGTAACTGACCTAAGAAGTTTAACCTTCGTTTTAGCAAATCAATTTGTATTGAAGCAACACCATGGCGTTGCCATTGTTGCTCAGTGATAAAAAATATAGCGTCTTTACAACCATTGTCGATTGCTTGATAAAGGGCATGATTATTAAAAAGGCGCAAATCGCGCCTAAACCAAAATACAGTGTTCATTAAATTCCGTAGCGTAATTTAAGTTCGTGAGGATAAGGGTTGAAGTAAACTTGCTTTGCTAAGTATTCGTTTGGATGTACTTTCAAATGATGTTTTAAGAGTGTCAGCGGTACATACAGCGGCACTAAACCTGAGCGATACTCATCAATTGCATCTCGTAACTCTTCTTTTTCAATTTTGGATAAATGTTTTTTAAAGTAGCCTTGTAAGTGCATTAAAGTATTGCTGTTATTTTTGCGTGAGGCAGGTCTTTTCAGCGCTGCCATTAAACCTGCAATATAATCGTCAGCAAGCTGCTCAAAATCATCGCCAACATAGGTGCCCAGTAAATTACCAAGATCTTTATATGCCTGATAATTGTGAGCCATTAACAAATACTTATATTGCGCATGAAACTGCGTTAACCTATGCAGGGTTGCTGGTTGTTGACGCAATAATTGCCAGTTTTTATAAGTAAACACTCGCATTACAAAGTTTTCACGCAAGTGCATATCATTTAAACGACCATTTTCTTCACACGGTAACAATGGGTTGTGAGCCATAATTTGCGCAGCAAAAAAACCCACGCCTTCTGATGTATTACCGGTGCCTGCTTCATTGTATATTTTGATCCGTTCCATGCCGCAGCTTGGACTTTTAGCACAAAAAACAAAGCCGCTTAATTGTGCAGCCTGCTCTGTGGCAACTTTTTTACCGTACTCTGTCAATTGTGGGCCAACATCACCACTGCCGTCAGGACGGCACACTTTAATAGTTGTGCCTACTTTAACCTGTCTAATTGTCGGTCTTGGGATCGGTAGACCTACCGCCACTTCAGGACAAAAACGCTTATATTCAACATGTTTAGCAAATTCATCCATGCAAAAATTTGATTTTTTATGGCCACTATCAAACCGAACTTTCTCACCTGCAAGGCATGCACTGATGCCTATTTGAATAGTCGATTGCTGCATATACACTCCTAGTAAATCAAATTGCCAATTGGATTGAGTAACTTACTCAGTCCTTTATTAAAGTGTAGAGCACTACTGACTACTGTGTAACATAAACAGCCTTTTTCTGTGATCGGAGTGTGTTGATGACGACCATCGAGCCACATAAAGTCGCCAGGCACATAATGATCGTCTTCATCACTAAACTCACCATCGAGTAATAAAGTCAGTTCAAAACCAGTGTGGGTATGTTCAGGGATTTCCCCACCAGCATCTATGTGTAGCAAACTCGAACGTAGCGCACCATCATCGAGAGCGATACGAGAACGTGATAACTTACCCATTTGCATAAACTTACTATGTGAAATACGGGCAAGAGCACGAGGCAATTGATAATTTTGCTGATTGACAAGGATAGTTTGTGGCGTCACTTTATATACATCATCAACACTATCGTCAGCGGTAATTGCATCAAGTAATGATAGTTCATCAATAGCTAAATCTGTAGTTTGCAGTTGTTCATTATGATGCGCAAACACATCTACAGCATTTTGCGCTTCAATGCGTTGCACTTTATCTTTACAGCAACTACACATGTCAAGATGAATAGCGACAGCAACACTGATACTCGCCGGTAATGACGCATTACAATACTGCGCTAATAGCGCATCACTTGGGTGATGTTTAATCATTGCGGTCTCCCATTTCATTGCGTAATTTTTGTAACGCTAAACGTAAACGTGACTTCACAGTACCAATTGGAATATTCAATTGATCTGCAAGTTGCTCTTGTGACATATCTTGAAAATAAACGCCTTTAACAACATCGCGTTGAGCTTGAGGTAATTTATCGAGGTAATTTTTGATTTGCTGGTTTTCAAGATGATCACTAAATTCATGGTCGGCATTATCATGTTGCTCAACTAGCGGCCAAATATCTTCGCTAATATTGTCTTCTTTGTTACTTTTCATTTTTCTGAGCATATCAAATGATGCGTTACGCATTACGGTATATACCCACGTTGTAGCTGCACCTTTATCATTATTATAAAGATGTGCTTTTCGCCACACTGAGGTAAGGGTGTCTTGCACTAATTCCATCGCTTGCGCTTCTGAATTAAATTGCTTAATACCAAAGCGTTTTATTTTCGGTGAAAAGTACGCAAATAAATAAGCAAAAGCCTGTTTATCACGATTAGCTGCAACCGCAGATAATGCATCTGCAAGTTCTTTGCTTGGCGTTTGTGGCATGGCAGTGTAATTACCTGTGTTAGGTTCACAACGTGTTGAAAGTTGTTGACTTACCATCATAATATTCCTATTAGTGTTCTTGCTTGTGCAATACGCAGAGCAACTAAAATAAGATCATATTAATTAGGAAAATTCGTTATTAATCACAGTATGAAGGAAAGAGTGGATATTCGCAAAGTCCGATTTAAAGGCAAGCTGTTGTTTTTTATCAATTGAAATAGGTAATAATTCAAGCCATCTTGCAAGCACCCAGTTTAGATCATCAAAGTGTGTCTGGCGGTATAAATCGGTTAACTCTAGATTAGCAGCAAACAACTGCTCTAGTGCCGTTACTAAATATGAATCATCGCGCTCTAAGTTGTGAGGTTGTTCAAACCAAAGAGATGTTTTAGGTGCAGATAGCTGACCGAAACGCAGTTGCTGTTTATCTTGAGTTATATCAGTTAACTCAACTACAGATTTGGCCACCACATCAATTAATAGTTGTCCTTGTTGATCTTGTGAAAAGTCAATAATATCAACTAAGCATCCATACTTAGGAACGTTGAGATAACTATCAACATCGTACTGGCAAAGTACGAAACCATGATCATTTTTAAGTGATTCTTTGACCATATCAAGATAGCGAGGTTCGAAGATACGTAACCGCGTATACCCGCTTGGTAGAATAAATACCGGTAATGGAAAGATTGCACGTTTCATAAGGCTTACTACATCAGTTTAACTATGCATTACGTTACGTGCACCGCAGCAAATAAGATCAACGTTACTGATTATTACTTATCGCTATCCCCTTAGCCTATGTTTAACCACTGCCCTACGTTGCGTAATAATTCAACTGAGGCATACACACTTAATAAGCTCACTACAGGTGCTAACATTAAAGCTAATAATCCTAATTCGCTGCTCATTGCCTTAATCCTCAACTTTTACTGCATTGCTAGTTGCAACGAGTTGTGATGTATTTTCCGCAACTTTAGCTGATTGCTCACTATGCTGTGAAAGCAGTTCAGTTAACATTTTTTGCGAATCACTAAACAATGACTGTTTTAATTTGCTTTGTAATTCATCACTCGTACTTTCAATATAATGTGCAATGCTGTTTGATAGCGTTTGAGTGATATCTAATTGACCGTCATTTGCACTTGCTTGTGTAGAACCAACAACCAAAAGTGCTGCAACAGATAGTTTAATAATGCTTTTCATGATGGTATTCCCTATTGTGTTATTAAGTTAGTCGCTATTACTTAATCAAAGGTTGTGCCAACCACGAAATAAATTTTAACCAATTGTTTTTTATGCACTTTAAATCACATAAGTGCATAACCTTTTGATGATGTGAATTTTAAAACCATTCAAAGTGGTTAAAAATACTAAAATATAGTCAATAAATAAGCATTGAAAGTTTCAGCGTACACTTGTACACTCAAACCCATATTAATGTTTTACGATGAGTATGTGATGTCGGTTGAACCCGCTTATTCTAAAAAAGAAGAGCAACTTAATAGCTTGTCTCACGGCGCAGGCGTTGTATTTTCACTGTTTGTATTGTGGGAGCTTACCGGCAAGATACACACGATTGAAGCAACGGTCAGTGCAATTATTTATGGCGGTAGTTTATTGTTGCTGTTTTTATCATCTACGCTTTATCACAGCAGTAGCAGCATAGGTGCGCGGGCTTTTTATAAAAAATGTGACCACTGTGCTATTTATATTTTGATTGCAGGCACTTACACCCCTTTTTTAGTACTCTCATTAACCGGAATTTGGTCGATTTTAACGCTGGTATTTATATGGTCTTTAGCACTTGGCGGAGTGTGCTATAAATTAATGGTGAAAAAACAAAACAAAAAGGTGTCTTTATCAACATATTTATTAATGGGTTGGTTTGCAGTTGCAATTGTCTACCCGCTTTATTTAAATGTGCCAGTAAATGCACTATGGTGGTTACTCAGTGGAGGGATTTTGTATAGTCTCGGCACACTCTTTTATAGTGCTAAAAGTCGTCAATATAGCCACGCACTTTGGCATGTATTTGTGATTGCAGGCTGTGTTTGTCACTATATTGCAATCAGCCGCTATATTATTACGGTCGGTTAAATTTTTTAATTAGTCCCACTGAAATTGACGCATATTAACACGACCATTTTTAAAAATTACGCCTTCACTTTGCAGTAATTGATATTGCTTTTGGTACTGCGCTGTCCCTTCAGGAAAAGAAATTTTACCTTGGCTGTTGATTACTCTATGCCAAGGTATGCTTGAATCTTTTGGCATTAACTTTAATAACCGCCCTACTAGCCGAGCATTATTTAGCAATCCTGCCATTGCCGCTACTTGTCCATAACTGGCTACTTTTCCTGGCGGTATATTCGCCATCACAGTATAAATTTTGTCTTCTTTACTGGCTTGCATTTACGACCCTAAAAACGTTTTACTTAACTGCTTAAAATCTTGCCACACGGCTCTTGCCACGGGTCCATGATGAGTGGCATTTTGTCGGAATACTCTGATCTGTGCGCTAAACGTATTTTCTCTGTCTAGTATTTTAATTTGTTGTAATACACCACTTTCAAGTTCATTTTGACAATGCGCTAAACTCATCATTGCCCAGCCAGCTCCCGATAATAAAAACGATTTTAAAGTTGATATATCATCAATTTTCATCATGGTAGAGCCTTTTGAATACGATAAACGATCAGAGTCAAAACTCATATCACTTTCAAACATCGCTAAACAAGGAAAGTTCTGTAATTGTTGATAAGTTACTTTATCTGGCACTAATCCTGTCACACTAACAATACCAATATCGAGCTTGCCAATCGGTAAACTTTCTAAATCGCCTGTAGCATGAAACAAATCAAACCACGGACCAATCCCTAAGTCTGCTTGTCCTTTATTAACTTGCTCAAGAGAAACAAAGCGTTTTCCGCTGGTTACACTAAACTCGGTGCTGGTATGTTTAACAAAAGCATTGCAAATAATATCGTTATACAGTGCTTGGTGACATAACTGCTCATAACAAATTTTGTAATTTGCTTCATTACCAAGTGCAAGTTCACTGGCCAGTTGTGCTAAATGTGCCTGAGCATCTAATAATAATGCTGCTTCGCGATGATAAATACGACCCTTTTCAGTTAATTGCAATCGATAATGGCTACGATCTAATAATTCAAAACCAAGCTCAGCTTCAAGTTTCTTAATAGCTAACGTTAAAGCTGGTTGCGATTTATACAGTGCTAAAGCAGCTTGCGACAAGCTTTGAGTGCGAACAATGGCATCAAGCATTTTTAACTGCACTAAGTTCATAATGGTCCAACTTAAAATCATAAATTTTATTTATGATCTTTTTAAAATTTAATAATTTTTATTTTATATGTTCGCGGCGTATGCTGCACCTAATTTATGTTTTCATAGCCACGGAGAAGACCATGAAACTGTCGCCAGTTTTAATTATATCTACATTAATACTGAGTTTAGTCGCCTGTAAAGAATCAAATACCGACACTCACGTCGAACAAGCTATTCGTCCAGTAAAACTATTTGAAATTGATACTAACTCAGATCAGACAATACGCAGTTTTCCGGCAGAAGTAGTGGCAAATCAAGGCTCTTATTTGGCGTTTAGAGTTAACGGTGAGTTATTAGAGTTCCCGGCATTGGCGGGTCAACATGTTGAAAAAGATCAACTCCTTGCCAAGTTAGACCCTGAAGATTTTCAACTGCAATATGATGAGCGAAAAGCACGTTTTGAATTGGCGCACTCGCAACTTGAACGCGTACAAAAACTATTTAATAAATCAATTACCAGTCAATCCGAACTTGATCAGGCACTTGCCAATAAACAGGTAGCTGAGTCGGCATTAAAAATTGCAAAAACCAACTTAGATAATAGCGAATTACGTGCCCCTTTTAGCGGCACCGTTTCCAAAGTGTTTGTTAAAAACTTTGAAAATATCCAAGCAAAACAAAACATTCTTCGCTTAGAAACCCGTGATTTAATGGATGTGATCATTCAAGTACCCGAAAAACTAATCGCCCGTATTGATAAAGACATTGACTATCAGCCAAGCGTGGTTTTTGACGGTTTTCCAAATAAATCATATACCTTAATGATTAAAGAATTCGACACCCAAGCAGATCCAGCCACATTAACTTACAAGGTGGTATTTTCATTACCTGTGCCTAAGGATTTTAACCTGTTGGCAGGCATGACCGGCAGTGTAGATATTGATCTAAGTAAAGTTACTCACTCGCAATCACACTATATTTTACTCCCTGTTGAAGCGGTGTTCTCTGAACCAACACAGCCTACTAATAACAGCTATGTCTGGCTATACGATCCACAGACTGGCAAGGTGAAAAAGCAAGCTGTTGAAGTTGGCCAATTACATCGACGTGGTATTGAAGTGCTTGCTGGTTTAGAGCAAGGTCAAACTGTGGTCGCGGCTGGTGTTCACTACCTTAAAGAAGGCATGCAAGTACGTCCGTGGCAAAAAGAGCGAGGCTTATAAAATGAGCATTGCTGAACTTGCCATAAAACAAAAGGTCGTCAGTTGGATGTGCGCGCTATTACTATTAATCGGTGGCGTAGTATCTTATTTAGGACTTGGTCAGCTTGAGGACCCTGAATTTACAATAAAAAAAGCCATGGTGATCACCTTATATCCTGGCGCTTCACCACAACAGGTAGAAGATGAAGTTACTTTTCCGATTGAAAATGCAATTCAACAATTGCCGTATGTGGATTACGTAACCAGCATTTCATCTCCAGGGAAATCACAAATTACCGTTGAAATGAAAAGCAACTATCGCAAACAAGACTTACGACAAATTTGGGATGAGCTACGACGCAAGATTAACGATAACGCTTCATCACTGCCAAGTGGTGTATACCCAAGTACCATTTTAGATGATTTTGGCGACGTATACGGCGTAATGTATGCCGTCACTGGCGATGGTTACTCTTATGACGAACTAAAAAACTATGTTGATTACTTAAAGCGCGAACTGGTACTCGTTGACGGCGTAGGTAAAGTTACCGTCAGTGGTGAACAACAAGCACAGGTGATGGTTGAAATATCGACGCGTAAGCTGGCGCAGCTTGGTATTGCACCAACTAGAATTTATCAATTATTGCAATCACAAAATACCGTATCGAATGCAGGTAAAATACGCGTAGGCGATGAATCAATTAGACTGCACCCAACAGGCGAATTCAAAGACGTAAAAGAGCTCGAAAATCTACTGATCTCAAAACCAGGTGAAAATGAACTGATTTACCTCGGTGACGTTGCAACTGTGTTTCGTGAATACGCCGAAGTACCTAATAATGTAATCCGTTTTAACCAGCAGCAAGCCTTACTAGTTGGCGTATCGTTTAGCAGTGGTGTAAACGTTGTGGATATAGGCGATAACATTAAAGCGCATTTAGCATCGCTTGAATATCAACGCCCCCATGGCATGGAAATAAATACCGTTTATAACCAACCTGTTGAAGTCGAAAAATCAGTCAATGGCTTTATCATCAGCTTACTCGAAGCTGTCGCTATCGTTATTGTTGTCCTGCTTGTCTTTATGGGCTTTAAAAGTGGCGTACTGATCGGGGCAATTTTATTGCTGACCGTATTAGGTACATTCATTTTCATGAAACTGTTTGCGATTGATTTACAACGAATCTCTTTAGGTGCGCTGATCATTGCATTAGGAATGTTGGTTGATAATGCCATTGTAGTCACCGAAGGGATTTTAATAAACCTAAAGCGAGGGCAAACAAAGATAAAAGCAGCGGCTAATATAGTGGAGCAAACAAAGTGGCCTTTACTTGGCGCAACCGTGATTGCGATTACTGCATTTGCGCCAATTGGCTTAAGCTCTGACGCTAGTGGGGAATTTGCCGGCAGCTTATTTTGGGTATTATTTATCTCATTATTACTAAGCTGGATCACTGCCATCACCTTAACTCCTTTCTTTGCTGACTTAATGTTCAAAGAAACAGAGCTCAAGCAGCAAAGCCATGATGAAGATCCATATCAAGGTGTGATCTTTAATCTATATAAAAGTTTATTAAGCACCTCGATGCGTTTTCGTAAAACCACTTTATTGTTGATGGTCGTTTTATTAGCTAGCTCTGTTTTTGGCTTTAAGTTTATTAAACAAGCGTTTTTTCCAGCTTCTAACACGCCAATGTTTTACGTAGATTATTGGCATACCCAAGGGGCTGATATTCATGCCACTTTAGATGGCGTCGCCAAACTCGAAGCATTCTTACAAAAAGATGAGCTGGTCGAAGAAGTAACATCAACGATAGGACAAGGCGCACCACGGTTTATGTTGACCTACGCACCTGAAAAATCATACCCAGCTTATGGTCAATTAATTATCCGTGTAAAAGACCGCGAAGCAGTGGCGACGATGATTGCAAAAGTTCGCGACTATGAATACAACCATGTATTTGATGCCAAGCTTAAAATAAAACGTATGGAAATAGGCCCTTCTACTGATGCTAAAATAGAAGCGCGTTTTTCGGGGGCTGATCCAGTAGTGCTTCGCCAATTAGCTAAACAAGCAAAAGAAGTGCTAGCAAAAGATGCCGGTGCTTATAATATTCGTGATGATTGGCGTGAACGCTCAAAACTCATTCGCCCGCAACTTAACGAACAAAAAGCGCGGCGTCTGGGTATCGCTAAAACAGACTTGGACCAACTATTATTAACCAGTTTTTCCGGTAAAAAAGTCGGCATTTACAAAGATGGTACTCAACAGATCCCCATTATTGCCCGCTCACCGGCACAAGAGCGTCTTAATGTTGAAAGCCTCCGTGACCTACAAATATACAGCCCAGTATTAGGCGTATTCGTGCCAGTTACTCAAGTGGTGGATGAGTTTGTTGTACAGTGGGAAGACAGCCTAATAATGCGCCGCGATCGCAAACGTACTATTACAGTAATGGCCGATCATGACGTAATAGGCGATGAAACACCCGCTAAACTATTTTCAAGAGTCAGGCCAGGTATTGAAGCAATTAAACTCCCTAATGGCTATGAATTACAATGGGGCGGTGAGTTTGAATCATCAACAAAGGCAAAAAAAGCTATTTTTGGCTCGTTACCTTTGGGCTATTTAGCGATGTTTGCAGTCACTGTGTTGCTATTTAACTCAGTAAAAAAACCACTGGTTATTTGGGCCACAGTACCTTTAGCAATCATCGGTGTCAGCGCCGGCTTGCTAGTGATGAACGCCGCATTTAGTTTTATGGCGCTACTTGGGTTATTAAGCTTAAGCGGTATGTTGATTAAAAATGGCATTGTGTTGGTTGATCAGATCAACCTTGAGCTCAGTGAAGGCAAAGAGCCTTATCAAGCAGTATTTGATTCCGGTGTAAGCCGTGTGCGCCCCGTTGCGATGGCAGCAATCACCACCATTTTAGGAATGATCCCATTATTATTTGATGTGTTCTTCCAATCAATGGCGGTGACGATTATGTTTGGTTTAGGCTTTGCAACCGTGCTGACATTAATCGTAGTGCCGGTGCTCTATACCGTGCTATTTAAAATTGAGGTGCCAAAAGCAAAATAACTGAGGTTTAAATAAAACCAGGAGCACAATTTATGTTGTTCCTGGTTTTACAATTTGATCTTATTTTTTAAGGCTTAATGTGCCTGTGCGAGTGGTGCTATTTCTTCTTGCAGGTTTGGCGTTAATTTGGTCATTTTTAGAATCAAAACGGCCTTGTTTGACATGCTTAGCAAAATCACGCTTTTTATCGTTATCTTTGTAAGGCGTGCGTGCTTGTTTAGGCTTGCTGATATTCGCAGATTGTTTGTTCTCATCCACTGATAACTCCTCGGTTTTGCCCGAGTCGGCAATCGAGTTATTAATCTCAGCCATTTCTTGCTCAGTTAAATGGCGCCACTGGCCAACATTTAAGCCTTTTAACGTGACATTCATGATACGTACGCGTTTTAAGGTGACCACTTCATAGCCCAAGTACTCACACATACGACGAATTTGACGATTCAAACCTTGCGTTAATACAATAGTAAATTGTTGCGGTCCTGTTTGTGTAACTTTGCATTTTTTCGTGACTGTATCTAAAATTGGTAAACCACCTGCCATCTTATTCACAAACTGACGATTTAATGGCTTGTCGACTGTAACAACATACTCTTTTTCATGATTATTGCCTGCACGAAGGATTTTATTGACGATATCTCCTTCATTTGTCAGGAAAATCAACCCTTCTGATGGGCGATCTAAGCGACCAATTGGAAAAATACGATCTGGGTAGTTAACCGCTTTGACGATATTACTTTGAATTTTACGCTCAGTTGTACAGGTTATACCAACGGGTTTGTTGTAAGCGATGTACGCGCGTTTCGGCACTTTTTTCAGCGGCTTACCATCAATCAGTACCGTGTCAGACAATGCTACTTTGACACCCATTTCCGGTCGAATACCATTGACAGTAACACGACCATCTTCAATATATTTATCCGCTTCGCGTCGTGAACAAAAACCAGTGTCACTAATAAATTTATTTAATCGTTTTAAGTCTGTCATGGGCCAAATTCATATTAATTTTAAAGGCCGATATTGTATACCCAAACCACCTTAAGATGCGAGCTCAGTTGAATTTAAAAGCGATTTAGACAAGGCATAGATTGCAAACAATAGAAGCCACTTGTTAAAATTAATAACGCAGTATAAAGCGCCGTTAAACCAACAATTAGCCTTTTCACAGCAAACATCTAGTCTGTTTGTTTATACTTAAACGATTGCTCTGTTTTACGGTATATGGGTTTGCGATAATTTTAACCTGCAGTGACAGTGAAAAATTACCACACTATTTACAGTAGCTTCAACTCAAGCAGCATTTGCATACTTTCGCCAAATAAATTCCATTGGACCTTGCTTAAAATAACGCGAATAAATCACACTAAAACTAAGTTGAAAAATAACTAAACCACTCACTAATACGTAATATTCTAAATGATTAAAGCTTAGCACCCAGTGCGGATAAAAAACTTTAAACAACAATAACAAGCAAATAGTTTGCATTAGATATAAAGTTAATGCGAGCCTTCCTGCACGCTGCAATGCAATAAAGTGAAAGTCATGTTTTGTCATCAGCATTACCACAAAATGAATAATTAATAGGGCTGTGAATAATGCTGCAAACCAGCTTACGGGTTCTTTTAATGCACTAATAAATAAGCTAGATTGGTATTCAAAACTGATCCTAATCGCACTTAACAGTAGCGCAATTGACAAAACTCTGATTTTGCTTAATTTA
The DNA here is from genome assembly GCF_014164365.1 of Pseudoalteromonas sp. SG43-6. Lineage (NCBI taxonomy): Bacteria > Pseudomonadati > Pseudomonadota > Gammaproteobacteria > Alteromonadales > Pseudoalteromonadaceae > Pseudoalteromonas > Pseudoalteromonas sp. SG43-6. The sequence goes on along the minus strand of NZ_JACJEZ010000019.1, from coordinate 43,548 downwards.
GTTAAACCAGTCTCAAACAGTTTATTTTTATAGCCATAAATACCGAATAGCATTAATCCTGCAGCCATCCACAAAGTGATCAGCGGAAGTGCAATGAGCATCACGATAAACATCACACTATTATTGACAAAAATAGTTAATGCCGATCCTCGTGAAGCATTATAACTTGCTAAAAAATCGGCTGAATCTCGATAGATAGTCAGTGTGGGGTCAATTAAGGCTATCAAAAACGTTATCGCTGCGGCTAATGATAGAAATTGCCAACCGCGTTTTAATAACATCTCGTCACTCGCATCAAGGTACTGTATGACCAACCAACCTGCGCATGCATAGATAAACAAAATATCACCAGCCCACAACAAAAAGCCATGTAGTAAACCAAACACGGCCAATACTTTTAAGCGTTTTTGCAATTGCTCAAGCTGCTGGTAACGCTGCCACTGAATATATAAGCCAGCACCAAAGAGTAAGCAAAATAAGCTGCGAAAGCGGCCGTCAATAACACTAAGGCTCACCCATTGAATAACATGATCCGAAAAAGGCGGGGACTGTAATGGTACGTAACCAAATTCAAATAAACCAAAGGAATAGGCATTCATGTACATTAAGCCAAGCACAGCAACACCACGAATAACATCCATATTTTGATTACGCATTATTGGGCTCGACTTATTAGTTGTGCTTATGTATGTTTGACCAGTCTAGCGCATCTCGATAAAACTTCGGCAGTAAATCACTATTTATGTTAATAAATACAACTGCTTGCTCCATAGCCCACCAGCTACCTGATTCATACGCTTTTACTGTTGCAAGGATATAATACAGGGTGTTTTTTTCTTCCATTAGAGCGTCTTTGATTGGTTCTGGAAATGGTAAACGAAGGAGTAATTGCTCCATTGGGCGATCTAATATTGCATCCAACAACGAAAAAAGACCGGTTAAAAAGGCACTATTCGCTTGCGAAGGCGCTATCTTTTTCGCTATCAGCTCACAAAATCGCGCCCGAATGATACACATTTTGATCAATTCGTTAGGTTTCGTTTGTCCAACGTGAGCGGTAATGATCAAACTAACAAACTTCTTTATATGATCATGGCCTAAATAGACTAAAGCCTGTTTGAGTGACTCTATTTCTTTTTGGACAGGAAACACACCGCTGTTGATCAATCTTAATAACTTAAATGCTAACGCTGTATCTAATTGAAACAATCGCGCAATCGCATTGATATCAGGATGCTCTTTCATAACTTGTGCATAGATGGTCAATGCTAATGCATAGTTTATATCAATGTCTTTTTGTTGAATGACTACCGGCTTGGCAAAAAAATAACCCTGAAAATAATCAAAGCCCATCTTATGAGCTATTTTAAAATCATCAATAGTTTCGACTTTTTCAGCAAGCAACTTTAGCTTTTTGTATTTTTGCAGCCGTCGAATCATCGGTTCAATTTGCTGCAAAGGAGTTATTTGAATATCAAATTTGATTAATTTAACAAGTTTTAAAAACCTTTCCCACTTAGGCTCATATACAAAATCGTCAAGTGCTAACACAAAGTTTTTATGAAACAGCGCACGACATAGCTGGTAGTTTTCTTCTGTCGGCTCAATTGTTTCGAGCAACTCAAGTACCACATCTTGCGAAGGCAAAAATGCACATAAATCCATTTTTAAAGAATCAGGACCGATATTAATCAGTGCTTTTTTACCAGCAGTAATATGTCGAGTGCCAAAATTAAGCTGATTTTCCATGATCAGTTTTGCTGTTGCGACGCTTTCGTCAATATCTGGAAAACAATTATTGGTACTATTACGAAACAATAATTCATAGGCAACTACATGTTGTTGACGATTGAATATTGCTTGGCGCGCAACAAATACTTGCACTTTTTCACCCTTAAACTCGACTATTGATGGTTAGTTACGAAATAAAACACAATACTAAGTAACTAAATCATAATGTTATTGCAATCCATTATAGCTAGTAAGATGATAAATAGCAGTATTAATTATAAAGTTTACTGATATAGTCCTTTGCTACATAAGACCATGTAAAGCGAGCAGCCTTAGCATTGCTGACAATTTCATCCCATTGTTTGGGTTGTTCTTGTCTCAGAGTAAGAGTATTAGCAAAACACGTTACCAGCGCCTCGCTTTGTGTTTGTAATGTGTCACCACTAAAGCTAAAACCATTTTCCAAATGAGTAATAGTATCTTTTAAACCACCGACTTGATGTACTAAGCAAGGCTGCCCTGCTCGCATAGCAAGCATTTGGCTAATACCACATGGCTCAAAGGAACTAGGCATCAAGAATAAGTCCCCTAACTCATACAGTAATTCGCCAACGCTATTACCATAACCCTTTAAAAATAATAAGTTACTATTTCGTGCCATGGCGGCTGTCATAACATCTTCAAGGGCCGTGTCACCGGAACCTAAAATGATCATACGTCCTTGCTGTTCATTTAACTTTTCACACAATGCATCTAGCACTTGCTGGTTTTCGTAGGGTTGGCGCAGTAACAAAGCTTTTTGATCGGTTAGGCGTCCAACACTGGTGACTAAAGGCCCTTTAACTGGCTGCTCAATGAACTGCTGTAACCGTTGATGAGCTATATAGTAACTGCTTTGCAGGTTAACTTCTTTAACCATCCAAACAAACAATGCCTGCTCTATCTCAAAGTATAATTGTGATAGCGTACTGGTTGACTGTGCGTTGTGCTCAGTGTACTCACAGCCATTTAATATTCCGACGACTTTATTGTTCGCCATCGCATTATTCAAATCGCGCTCTAAGCCTTCACCACCAAAAAAACCATTATGCGGTTCACTGGCTTGCAATACTTCTTGTGCGTAGCTTGGAGATACTAAATGTATCTTATCAACTAAATTGATAGCGCTGCGCATCGGATTAAAGCAATGAGGATAACGCGGATCGCATAATATCTCGCCGTTATAACTTAACGCCGGAAACCATGCTTCTAAACTTGAATCATCTCCTTTGAATGGGCGGATCCCTTGCAGTGCAATATTGTGTACTGTAAATACGCTGCGCAAAGAAGAAAAAGATGCAAACCGATGATCAAACTTTAACAATACCGCCACACACGCGCTGTGCCAATCATGCAAATGCAACACATCAGGACGAGTGATCACACCTTGCAATAGCGCTTCACACACTGCAGCATTAAATAATGCAAACTTAGTGGCATCAGTGGCAAAAGGTCGGTCACCATCATCATTACAGTATACAGCGCCATGGTGCTGACTAAATAACGGATGTGATAGTACTAATTGCCTGACTTGCTGCTGATCAACATATACTTGCCACACTTGAACATCATAGATATATCCGGCAAAGGGCACATGGAGCGTGCCTAATTGCACACGCTCTAACGTGGTAAAACCATAATCTGGAATAACCACATCAACGGTTAAGCCAAGCTCCGCTAATGCTTTGGGACAATCTCGTAGTACATCTGCAACACCACCCACTTTGGCATTTGGTAAAGCGTCATTTTCGGCCGCAACCATTAATACATGCATCTTTTTCTTACTTCCTACAACTGTATGATATTTTAAGCTAATTGTTTACTCTCACGCTCTTGGCGCTCAAGTTTTTTGGAAAGTTCTGTGAGCATTTCACGGGTCACTAATACAATACCCTTTTTAGATACTCTGAAACCATTTTCTTCGTCTGCTTTGCGATCAAAACCAATTTCAACGCCCGCAGGCACTTCACAACCACGGTCAATAATAGCACGACGAATGCGGCAATTACGTTGAATAATCGCACCCGGTAATATCACCGACTCTTCAATGACGCAGTATGAGCGAATATGTACATTAGAGAATAACAGTGATTTACGAACCACCGAGCCTGAAATAATACAGCCGCCTGATACGGTTGAATCTACAGCCATGCCACGTCTGTCATCATTATCAAAAATAAACTTAGCTGGTGGCAGTTGTTCTTGGTAAGTCCAAATAGGCCAAGTTGGGTCGTATAAATCCAGCTGTGGCTCTGGCATCACCAGTTCCATGTTTGCTTCCCAGAATGAGTCAAGTGTACCCACATCACGCCAATAAGGTTGGCCGTCATGACCTGGCTCTCGAAATGGAAAAGCAAATACATTATGCTCTTCAATAATTGCCGGAATAATATCATGTCCAAAATCACGGCCTGAACCTTCGTTTTCTGCGTCTTTTTTTAGTTGTTCAAATAAGAACTCAGTATTAAATACATAATTACCCATTGACGCTAAACAAGTGCCCGGACGACCAGGAATTGAACTTGGCATTTTCGGTTTCTCGTCAAAACGACGTACTCGTTTCTCTTCATCTACCGTCATCACACCAAATGTTTCTGCGGCTTCTTCGCAAGGAACTTCAATACAGCACACCGTCATGTCTGCACCTGTTTCAACATGTTTTGCCAATAAGCCGCCGTAATCCATACGGTAAACATGATCGCCAGATAAAATCATTACATACTTAGGTAGCTCATGACGAATAATATCCATATTTTGGAACACCGCATCTGCAGTGCCGCAATACCATTCGTCACCATAACGCTGTGATGCCGGTAATATCTCTACCGATTCACCCAGTTCTTTTTTAAAGTGGCCCCATGCACGGTTGACATGGCGGATCAGCGAGTGCGATTTATACTGTGTGGCAATCCCAACACGACGAATACCTGAATTAATACAGTTTGATAGCGGGAAATCGATAATACGATGTTTGCCACCAAAATAAACTGCCGGTTTGGCCCGCCAGTTTGTTAATTCATGTAAGCGTGAACCTCTGCCCCCTGCTAAAATCAGTGCGTAGGTTTCTCGTGTCAGACTACTTATGTAGCGATTTGCATAACTTGGCATAATTTATCTCCGTATTAATCTTTGCTGTTGCTTACGGCTGTGTCGGCCGAACTAGATGTTGTTAATGCTTCCAAATGCCAAATATCATCACTGTATTGGCTGATCGTTCTATCACTTGAAAAAGTACCACTGGCCGCAGTATTTAAAATACTCATTTGCGTCCAATGCTGTTGATCTTGATAAGCGTGTTCAACCGCCTTTTGTGCTTGTACAAAACTATCAAAATCGTGGGCAACCAACCAAGGATCATGTGGGCTTTTGATTGCACCAATAATGTCGTCAAATAAACCAGGTTCGAATAAATTAAAGTGCCCACTTTCAAGTAATTGCATAACACTTAGTAAGTCAGGCGTATTATGAATAATGTGTAATGGGTTGTAGCTTTGTTTTATTCCCTCAATTTGTTCCGCTTGTGCGCCGAATAAGAAGAAGTTATCAGCCCCTACTGCATCGCGAATTTCTATATTAGCACCATCTAAAGTGCCAATCGTCAACGCCCCATTCATCATAAACTTCATATTACCGGTACCAGATGCTTCTTTACCTGCGGTTGAAATTTGTTCAGACAAGTCTGTTGCGGGGCAAATCGTTTCCATTGCTGTAACATTATAATTTGGTAAAAATGCCACCCGTAAATAAGGCTGAGCAAGCGGATCTTTGTTGATCACATCTGCAACATTATTAATTAGCTTAATAATGTGCTTAGCCATGTAATACCCCGGTGCAGCTTTTCCTCCTAGTAATACACAGCGTGGCACTAAATTGGCGGTATCGCCACGACGGATCCGGTCATACAAGTGAATTATGTGTAATACATTCAGTAATTGGCGCTTATACTCATGAATTCGTTTAACTTGCACATCAAATAGCATGCTAGTGTCAAATTCAACACCACAACGCTCTTTGACTAAATCAACTAGCCGTTGTTTGTTTTCAAGTTTGACGCTTTGCCATTGTTTATGGAATTTAACATCATCATAATAGCGACGCAGCTGGCTAATTTGCGCAAAATCCCTCACCCAATCTTGACCAATTTTTTCACCAATCAACTGTGTTAGTTTGGGGTTACAATGAGCTATCCACCGCCTTGGCGTTACACCATTAGTTTTATTGTTGAATTTTTCAGGCCACAATTCATAAAAAGTTTTAAACAAACCTTCTTTAAGTAATTCTGTGTGCAATGCTGCTACGCCATTAACTGAAAAACTGCCAACAATGGCTAAATACGCCATTCTTACTTGTGGATCTGAGCCTTCTTCAATTAAAGACAACGCTTGTTGTTTTGCAACATCCCCCGGCCACGCCAACGCAACTTGAGCAAGAAAACGTGCATTTATTTCATAAATTATTTCAAGAATACGCGGTAATAAACGCGCAAATAATGACACAGACCACTTTTCGAGCGCTTCTGGAAGTAACGTATGATTGGTATACGCCATGGTTTTTGTGGTGATCTGCCATGCAGCATCCCAATCCAAGTCATAATCATCAATCAGCAATCGCATTAACTCTGCAACAGCAATACTTGGGTGGGTGTCATTAAGTTGAAAAACATGAAAATCAGCAAAATCACTAAACTTTTCACCATGCTGTGATACCCATAGACCAACAATATCTTGTAAGCTCGCCGACGATAAAAAGTATTGCTGCCTTAAACGTAGCTCTTTACCATTTTCGCTGCTGTCATTAGGATAAAGTACCATGGTGATTTGTTCGGCAAGGTTTTTATGCGCGACGGCTTCTGAGTAACTACCGGCGTTAAACTCACCTAAATCAAACTCATCAGTGGCTTCTGATTTCCAGAGTCTGAGGGTGTTAACTATGTCATTTTTATAGCCAGGGATCGGCACATCATAAGGGACAGCTAATACATCTTCAGTGTCTAACCATTGTCGATGAATGCGTCCGTTCTTATCAGTATAACTTTCAACATGGCCAAAAAACTTAACACGCTTGGCTTGCTCTGGTGCGCTCAGCTCCCATGGATGCCCTTCACGTAACCAATTATCAGGCTGCTCTATTTGATGGCCATTTTCGATTGACTGGTTAAACATGCCGTATTCATAACGAATACCATAACCGGTTACAGGTAATGCTAAACTCGCACAACTATCTAGAAAACACGCAGCTAAGCGGCCTAAACCACCATTACCTAACCCAGCGTCATGCTCTGCTTGCGCAACATGTTCAATGTGAGCGCAATAATTATTAAGTGCAAGTTTGACTTGCTCTTCTAAATCTAAATTTAAAATGGCATTACCTAATGCTCGGCCCATTAAAAACTCAAGTGATATGTAAGCCGTTTTTCGACGCTTTTCACTGTGCATTTGCTGTTTTGTTGCTCGACAACGAGCGACTAATCGATCGCGAATTGTCAACGCTAGTGCGTTATACAAATACAGTTGAGACTTTCCGACCTTATCGCGCCCAAGGGTATAATAGAAATGGCGTGATAAATCATCTTCAAGCGTACTTTCATCTATTAAAGGGGCATCTTGCCAACCTTTAGCAACACACATTTGTTCACCATTATTCGCCATTACATTCGTCCTCTAAATTGGCTGTAAAAACCCAACTGCTTTGTGCAGCAACCTCAAACTGTTCTGTATTTTTAACCATTGCTTGATCAACACTGCTAAGCGCTAAACGCCATACCGATAAATCGTGATTAGCAGGTAATTGACATTTAACTGCCACATTACTGGCATTCAAAATAATGAGTAATGCCGTATTTAGTTGTGTATCTTTTAAGCTATACATCAAAAACTGTTTTGAACCATCATGCCAGTCACTTTCTTGCATGGCTTGGCTTTGCTCGGTATACCAATCAACACTAAATCGCTTATCGCTATCGTGTAAAAATACACTGTGTTTAAACACACAGTGTTGCTTTCGTAAGGTCAATACATCGTCAATAAAACGAATGAGGCTGTGGCTACGCTGCGAGTCTTTCCATGCCAGCCAACTAGTGCGGTTATTTTGACAATAAGCATTGTTATTCCCTCCTTGCGAGTGCCCCATTTCACTGCCTGATGACAGCATAGGCACCCCTTTGGAAAGTAGTAAGGTAAGTAAAAAGTTTTTTTGTTGTTGTAACCGCATGGAGGTAACTTTTAAATCATCAGTAAAGCCTTCAACACCGCAATTAAACGAATAATTAGCACTGTGCCCATCGCGGTTTTGTTCACCATTTGCTTCGTTATGCTTTTGTTCGTAACTCACTAAATCGGTTAAAGTAAAGCCATCATGACTGGTTATAAAATTAATACTATTTAATGGCCCACGGTGATTATGATCAAACAAATCAAAAGAGCCATGTAAACGTTTTGCAAGATCAGCCAGCATATTGTGCTGCCCTTGCCAAAAGCGCCTAACAACATCACGGTATTTATCATTCCACTCACGCCAAGGCGCAGGAAATGCTCCCAATTGATAACCACCAGGGCCTATGTCCCAAGGCTCAGCAATTAATTTCACTTGGCTTAACACTGGATCTTGATTGATTGCTTGTAAAAAACTATGGGTTTGGCTAAAGCCATGCGGCGTCCGTCCAAGAATAGTTGCTAAATCAAACCTAAAACCATCAACACCCATTATTTCTACCCAATAACGTAAGCTATCGAGTACCATTTTCAAGCTAAATGGGTCGTCTATATTTAAGGTATTACCACACCCAGTGTCATTGATATAAACTTCAGGGTTATCGTTAACACTACGGTAATAACCTGGGTTATTTAGGCCGCGCCAAGATAACAAAGGACCGTCGCTACCAGCCTCTGCGGTGTGGTTGTAAACCACATCTAAAATCACTTCAATACCCGCTTGATGAAGTTTAGTAACCATTTGTTGAAATTCACCAATTTCATCAGTTACTAAGTAATCTTTATTTGGTGTAAAAAAATTTAATGTATTGTAACCCCAGTAGTTTTGCAGGCCTTTGGCGGTTAAAAACTGTTCGCTAATAAAGCTATGTACCGGTAACAATTCTAAAGTGGTTACGCCAAGTGTACGTAAATGCTCTATAAAACTGGGATGGCTCAAGCCCAAATAGGTACCTTGTAGCTGACTTGGAATAGAGGGATGTCGTGCTGTGGCGCCTTTAACGTGACATTCATAAATAACCGTTTCTCCCCAACTATGGCTCGGTTTTTTACCTTGATAAGGCTGCAGCTGTGTGACTTTAGATTTAGGGATATCAATGGCGTTGTTTACCGTACTCAAAGTACCTTTAGGCATTTGCCCATAGTGGCGTTCACTCCAGGTAAACTCACCAAATAAATCTTTTGCATAGGGGTCAATTAACAATTTTTGGCTATTAAAAAACAATCCTTTTTTAGGTTGATATTCACCTTCTGCGCGATAACCATATAAAGTGCCCATAGCCAGTGGGGTTATATGTAAACTCCATATCCCCCCTTCATTATTATTCATTGCTAACTTTAAAACTTCGGTATGACCACTGGCATCAAATAAACACACATACAACTGTTTAGCCAATGGCGCATAAACAGCAAAATTTACACCGTTTGTTAATACACTGGCTCCCAGCGGAAAAGTTTGCCCTTTATTTAATTCAATCGATAAACTCATCAGCCACCCTTCTTAAATAAACCGTCGCAAGCGCTGGCAGTGAGAGTTTAATGCTATGTTGATGCCCGTGGCATGGAGTTGCTGTACTGGTTGTTTTAGCTGATTGCCCACACACTTGTACTCCAGAGCCAAATAGCTGTTCGTCATCGGTATTTAAAATGACTTCAAATTCACCTGAGCTTGGTACACCAATACAATAATCATGATAAACCGTTGGTGTGAGGTTACTTACCACAACCACGTAATTACTGGCTTTCTTAGCAAAGCGAATAAAACTAAAAATACTTTGTTGAGCATTTTGATTATCGATCCAGCTAAAACCTGACGGATCAGTATCTAGCTGATGTAAAGCTGGAACATCGCGATATACTTTATTGAGCTGCGCGATAGTTCGTTGTACACCTTGATGCGATAGATGCTCAAGTAAATGCCAATCAATTGATTGATCATGATTCCACTCGCTACGCTGGGCAATCTCACCGCCCATGAACAGTAATTTTTTGCCTGGATGCGCCCACATAAATGCATAATACGCGCGTAAATTTGCAAATTTTTGCCAATCATCACCAGGCATTTTTTCAATTAATGAGCCTTTACCGTGCACCACTTCATCATGGCTTAAAGGTAAAATATAATTTTCACTATAGGCATACACCATCGAAAAAGTTAATTCGTGATGATGATGTTGGCGATATAAAGGATCGCGTTGCATATAGTGAAGGCTGTCGTTCATCCAGCCCATATTCCACTTATAACCAAACCCTAAGCCATCATGATTCACCTGACGGGTAACACCAGGCCATGCCGTTGACTCTTCAGCTACCATCATAATGCCGGGGTTATTAGCATAACAACGTAAGTTAACTTGTTTTAAACACTCAATAGCACCAAGATTCTCACGTCCGCCAAACTTATTCGGGATCCACTGTCCATCTTCACGACTGTAATCAAGGTATAGCATTGAGGCAACAGCATCGACACGTAATCCATCAATGGCAAATTCTTCTAACCAATACATTGCATTAGCAACTAAAAAGCTGCGAACCTCTGGGCGATCATAGTTGTAGATATAGGTATTCCAATCTGGATGGAAACCTTGACGCACATCGGCATGTTCAAATAAATGTGTGCCATCAAAACGATGCAAGCCATGTGGATCACTTGGGAAGTGGCCTGGAACCCAATCAATGAGTAAACCAATGTTAGCTTGGTGGCATTGCTCTACAAAATAACGAAAATCATCCAAACCGCCAAACCGACTCGTTGGTGCAAATAAGCCAACTGGCTGATACCCCCAAGAACCATCAAATGGAAATTCACTGATCGGCATAAGTTGGATATGCGTAAAGCCTTGCTCAGTGACATAATTAATTAACCGCTGTGCTAATTCTTGATAAGTTAAATAACGATCTCCCTCTTCTCGCTGCCAAGAACCTAAATGCACTTCATAGATAGAGATAGGTGCATCAATCGCGTTGCGTTTAACACGCTGACGTTGCATTTTATCAGTTAGTTTAATTGCTGTGGGCCGAGTTTGAAGTACTGAAGCAGTGCCTGGTGCTTGCTGCATTTTAAATGCAAATGGATCAGCCTTTTCGAGCACTTCGCCACTGAGAGTTGTTATAGAGAACTTATAACACTGACCTTCACTGAGCTCTGGAATAAATAAATCCCAGACTCCAGACGCAGGGTTAAAACGCATAAAGTGTTGGCTTTGCTGCCAGTGATTAAATTCGCCAATAACTGAAACACTGCTAGCATTAGGTGCCCAAACACTAAAACGCACACCTGCAACACCTTTAAAATCAATAAAGTGGGCACCAAGATGGCGATATGCATGCTCTAATGTGCCTTCATTAAATAAGTACATTGCACTATCATCTAGGCTGCTATCAAAACTATACACATCTTCACAAATAACCTGACAATCGCTGTAATCTACCACTAGCTGATAAGCTGAAATATCTTGATTACTAAGCTGTGCTATAAATAAATCTGAATCACCATAGCGTATGCTAACAATCATTTGCTGAGGCAGTTTAATCGTTAATTTTGTTGCCCCGGGCATATAACAGCGTATTTCACTGTGCGTGTCAGTAATTGCATGTACGCCTAAAAAACTAAACGGATCTTTAAAACAGCCGCGCTTTAAAGCATTAACTTGTTGATCATAGTGCTGTGACTTTGCGGTTTTACGAACAATACTGTTCATTTAATTAGTCCTTATGGAATTAATAGCACTGAGAAATGCACTGTGACGAGTTAATATTTGTTCACTTGAATGCGTTAATACCCGACGCCAATTAGGGTATTCTTGATCCGTTCCAGGAATGTTTACAGGTAATGTTTGCTCATCTAAATCATCGAGCTGAATAGTAAATAACCGCGCTGGTGCAGCGGCCAAGCCTAAGGTCAGCGCCTGATAAACATCACTTGCTGTACTGTCCACAAACAAGGAGTGCTCTGCACATCCTGACAGAAAACGCAGTAGTCGTTGTTTTTCAATTTCTCGGTCTGCATGCAGTTGAGTTAACTGTTGTTCATCAATTAATTGATATTTTAATTTCAAAGTAAGATCAAGCCCCTGCCACCAACCAAAGAAAGGCGGTACATCATGGTTTGCAACCATTAACAATGATTGTGGCGCAAATGACTGAGCCGCTAAAAATTCACCTTGATAATCTTTTTCAAAATAGAATAAGCTATTTGAAAATATTGCTTTATCTGCAAGTGCAGCTTTCACCTCTGGTGGAACAACCCCAAGATCTTCACCAATGACAATACATTGATTCAAATGGGATTCTATTGTCAGTACCGCTAATAAATGCTCAAATGGATAATACACATAGCAACCATCTTGTTGCTGTTGATGCTCAAAACACCACCATAAACGGCGGATAGCCATAACATGGTCAATACGTAAGCCACCAACGTTTTCCATATTGGCACGGATCAATGCTCGGTAGTAGCTAAAATTATTATCGCTGAGCTTAATCGGATTCAATGCTGGCAATCCCCAGTTCTGGCCATGCTCTGCCCATGGATCAGGCGGTGCACCTACATAAGCAGAATCGGTAAACAACGATTGTTGATTGAGAAACTCGCTGCCATCACCGGCGCAACCCACCGCTAAATCATTGATCAAACCAATACTCATTCCCTGCTCTCGGGCGGTAGTTTGGCATAATTTTAATTGCACATATGCTAGCCATTGCAAGTAGTAAGCAAAGTCGCTGTCAGTAACTTTTAAGGTCGCAAGTGTCGAACCATGCTGTTGACAAAAATCGCTGAAGTGTTGTTTGCGGTGCTCACTCCCATGCATACAAAAATGCTGGTATAGCAAGTTAAAGGCTGCGTATTTGAATTCACTCACTGCACTGTAATTAATATACTGCGACTGCAGAGTCCGCTTTTTAAAGTCACTCGCATAGCTGCTTTGTAAATACGCAGTGATATCGGGGTTATTAATGCTGTCATCGCATAAATCAATTGATATATAGAGTGGGTTTAATAACGCGCGATTATTTGGACTGTAGGGACTTGCTCGCTCTGGTTGCTCAGAAAATAATAAATGCAGTGGATTGAGTAAAATATAATCCAGTTTATGACTTGCTGCTTGCTCGGTCAGCGATAATAAATCGGCAAAATCGCCTATCCCTAGTGCTGCATTATTTTTTAAACTATAAAGTTGAATTGAAAGCCCGCTTTGCTTTTTATCTGTCACTTGGAAACTATATTTAGGTGTCACCCACAGTTGAGTTGTCGCCGTTAAACCTGCAACGCTAATATGCGCATCATGATAACCAATTGGCAATAATGGAAGCGGAAAAATAAGCTCTAAATAAGTGACGTCGTTAAATAAATAATCGCCACTGCATTGCAAATCAGCTAATTGGTGAGTAATGCTGGGCAAATCAAGCTGTGCAAATGATACGGTACATTGTTGCCCTAGCATACGCCTATCAATACGCACTTTAACGGCTGGTTGTTCAGCACATACCAAACTACACTCTGGTACTAGTTGCAGCCACTTATTGGCATCTAAGCTGATATTTAAATGCGCTATTTGAGCGTGATCTGTAACATCAACACCACAACAACTGAGTGCCGCACTGCGGGTTGCATCGCTAAAAACCACGTGTTCACCGGTATATTTGGTGTATTCATAGCCAATACCATGTAGATAAAAAAGCTGTGAAAGAGACTCCATTTACCGCGCCTTAAATACGTTGTGTATTGACTATACTATTTTCTGTACCAAAGCTGTTTGCTATGTATCCATCAGCATGATGATCATTATCCCAAATAGTACCATTAACTAAATATCGAAAATGAAACTGTTGATCGTTCGGTAAGCGCTGTTTTAATTTAAAACATTGCTCTTTTTTATTAAACTTCATAGTAACAGGTTGCCAATCAGTAAATTCACCAACTAACTGAACTTGCTCAGCCTGAGGATGCTGAAATTCAAATGTAACTTCAGCTTCATTTTTAGTTTTAAAAAATCGTTTACTTAACATAGTGGGCTCCAAACTAAACCTTAAGGTCAATTAATCCTTGCCACAGAAGTGCGTTCAACTACTCAACATACGCAGGGCTGTAAAATGTATTTTTATTAGGGCGTGTAACTTTTCAAGCTTGAAATTTGTTCAACTTTCAGACTGCGCTTGGTCGTTATGCTACGTTATCGCACAATCTATGTAGATAAAACACTACTATGTGCTCTGATTTGCCTAACAATCAAACATACTGCAGTAAAAGTAACCTCGAAAAATAAACACACCCTAGTTAAACAAAGTTATATTTATGCTTTATGACAGTGCAATTAAAAAAATATCGCACCAAATATGTGCAAATAAAACACAAAACACTCACCTCATTATCACCAATTAAATGAGAGCAAGAACTAAACCAAGTTTAATCACGGTCTGAATTATGACCTTTAAAGTAGTTAACAAATAACCGCTGGTAAAGTGAATTTATTTAATGATTAAATTGAGTAAAAGTTCGGCAAACATCGATAAAATAACACTTAACAGGAAAAGGGTTGCTTTTACAAGACTATTGTAAAAGAAATGTTTTGTCAGTGACTCTGACAAACTATATACTGATAAAATTATGTAATACCTAATAAAAAACTCATATAATTGGGATAAAATGGTTTAATGGAATGACTAAATTTTTTCGCTTACTCAGTATTGCCTTTATTGCTATGTTTATTTTTTGCTACGGCATGAATATTTTATTGACCAAGCAAGTCAATACCATTAACCCGCAACAATCTAGTATTGCCACTCGCGCTTTTGATACTGCTACCACCCAACTAACGATGCCCTCTTGGTATAATCCTATATTAAATGGCCATTATATTGTTCGCAAAGATGGTACGGATTATTTACTTATTAAAGCAACAGACACACAATTTATTACTGCCCAAGTGTCATCAATGCTCAATGCCACTATTTTGTCACCCATAAACTTTATTTTATTGATTTTAATAGGTTTATTTTTAACGTGGTATTTTGGTAAGCAATTAAACATTAAACGCGAAAAACAATTAATAGAACAACTTAATACACAAACAAAAAAAGTAATCGAGTCATTTAACATTCAACTTCCTGAGCTTGAGCATGCAACAGAAGTTACCCGCTTAAGCCAAGCAATTAATGCCTTAACCAGCCATGTAGCCAATTATGCTCGTGAAACTCAAACCAGTATTTGCCAAGATAAATTGACCTTGTTAATTGACCGTCACGCTTATATTGAGCACTTAGACCGTCAACTCAGTGGTGCTGAACTCACAAACATTCACTGTGCCTTGTTATTTATTGATTTAGATGGTTTTAAGCAAGTAAATGACTCTTTTGGTCACAGTTTTGGTGATGAAGTATTGATTCAAGTAGCCGAACGCCTCGCCAGCGTATTACGCCATCACAAGCTTAATGATATCAATCCCACCAGTCTGCTAGAGCAAAATCTAGCACGTTTAGGGGGCGATGAATTCTCTATTTTTATTAATAACATTGATTCCAGTTCTAAAAGTTTGGATGTTGCACAGCATGTATTAAACGAAATAGAGCGAGACTTTGTACTAGGCAATAAACTAATTAAGATCAGTGCCAGTGTCGGTATTGCGGTTTATCCTGAGAGTGCATCAACTCCCCATGCTTTGTTGCAAATGGCGGATGTGGCTATGTATCGTGCTAAAACCGATGGACGTGGTATTTTTAAAGTCTATTCGCCAGAAATGGGCAATAAAATGCGTCGCTACCACTACTTACTCGAAGAGCTGCGTTTAGCGATTGCGTGTCATAATTTTCATTTATCATTTCAGCCTATTGTGCATGTTGAAGATTGCGCCATCGATTACTTCGAAGCATTAGTGCGCTGGGATCATCCTGTTGAAGGGGCTATTTCTCCAGTAGAGTTTATTCCGATTGCCGAAGAATCAAACCTTATATTAGAGCTTGGTGATTGGATAATGCTAGAGTCATGTCGACAAATGGCAGCTTGGCATAATGCTGGTATGCGCAAAGTTAAAATCTCAGTTAATGTCTCAGGCATTCAACTCAAACATCGCCCTATTCACGAATGGGTAATGAAAAAACTCGCAAAAACGGGTCTCCCGCCTACTTCTTTGATGTTAGAGATCACCGAATCAACATTGATCACCGCAAGTCACACTATTATTAATGAATTAGAAAAATTACGAAAAGAAGGCGTCACTATCGCAATTGATGACTTTGGTACCGGTTTTAGTTCTTTAAGCACCTTAGCTGATCTACCTATTGATGTGATCAAAATTGATAGATTATTCATAGCCCAAGCTAATGAAAACCCGAAGTATAATGAAATATTAAATTCAATCAGTGAGTTAGGCTCGAAGCTCGGCCTTAAAATCGTTGCTGAAGGGGTGGAAGAAATCGCCCAGTTTGAATTAGTGAAGCGTATGGGTATTAGCTGCGTGCAAGGGTATTTGGTCAGTCGTCCGCAGTCATCTGTGAATGTTGGCAGCAAAGTACTACAAGGAAATGTTAATCATATAGCGGCGACAGGCACTGGCGTATGGAGCCTCGAAACTTAACGATTATTCATTTATAGTCTTATTGGCATGGAAATTCACCTTAAAATAGATAATAATACTCAATAACTTAGTATCAGATTCTACTTCCTCCATGCTTAAAAAAAGTATTTATTCATTAATCTCAATCATCATTTTGGTGAGTATTGTACTTACCAGCATTTCAATTTATACCTTATACAGCAAAAAGAAACTCAGTGTTGATCCTAAACTCAAAGAAATATCGGGGATCGAATTTGATAAATTCAAGCGCTTGTGGGCAATAAATGACAGCGGTGATGATCCAAAACTTTATCGCCTCAACGAAGATGGCTCTATCGCCAAAGAGGTCCTTGTTACTAATGCGAAAAACATTGATTGGGAAGATATGACTCAGAATGACTTTGGGCACTTCTTTTTAGGTGACTTTGGTAATAATAAACAAGAACGTAAGTGGCTCACTATTTATAAAATAGAAAATCCCATCGACATCAAAACTGATACCACCGAAGCTGAAATTATCAAGTTTACTTATCCAGAACTTGACGGTAGCCCTATCACACCAGATAAGCGAAACTTTGATCTAGAAGCATTTGTTGCCTTTGGCCGTCACTTATATTTGTTTACTAAAAACCGTACTGAGCCGTTTGATGGCATTACTAATGTTTATAAAGTTGGCGATCATGCAGCTAATTTTGATGCGCAGTTAATAGATTCATTTAAAACCTGTACAACAATGGAAAAGCTTTGCTGGATAACCTCTGCAGCACTGAGCCCCGATCGTACAAAGTTAGTATTATTAGATTCAACAAGCATTTGGTTATTTGAAAACTTTACTGGTGATAAGTTTTTCTCAGGGGACGTATCACGAATAGATTTGGGGATTGTGACTCAAAAAGAAGCGATTACTTTCTATGATGAAAATACCATTGTATTTACCGATGAAGAATTTAAAGGAATTGGCGGTAACGCTTATGTCATTAAACTTGATGAAGTAACAAAAACTATCATTAAGAAAATACCAAAGGCGTCAGATTAAAATAAATCTATATCCGTGCTTTTATCATTTGAGTCAATCAAGTTGTTCTCCATTAACTGTTCATAAAAACACAGCCTATTGCGACCATTTTCCTTTGCGTAATAAAGTGCCTTGTCCGCATTTTCTAACACATTAATAGGAAAGTCGTAAGGGCTGATGCGACACATGCCAATACTAACGGTCATATTTTCAACAAATGGAAAATGAGTTTCTCTGATCATCTCCATAAACTCATTCATTTTCTTTTCAATCGACTCAAAATTGGTGGGTTCAAACACGAGCACAAATTCCTCTCCACCAAAGCGAAAAATCAAATCGGTTGAGCGTAGAAAGTGGCGCATTTTTTGTGCAAGCAGCAATAAAACTTCATCACCACAAACATGACCAAAGCTGTCGTTTATTTTTTTAAAGTGATCAATATCAAGCATTGCCAGCCAAGATGTTGAGCTGAGCCTACGCTTGCGATTGTTATCCATTTTTGCTGTTTTATGCTGTTTTATTACTTGCTTTTCAATTAGCTGCTTTATTTTTTTATCAAATGTTTGTCTATTTAACAGACCTGTGAGTTGATCCCGTTCATTTTCATGCAAGATAAATAAATAATTTTCATAGATACGGCAAAAGGCATTAAGCAACACTTGATCCGCACTTTTTAAATCTTTACATACAACCGCAATAGCGCCTATCGGCTTATCTTGCAAAGAAATTGGTAACCAACGCTTCTCAATGCCATCCGCTGATTGTACAGTAATAATGCATGCTGAGCGCAAACATGACAACAGTTCTGGCTCTGGTGAATCGACTACTTTACGTTGTGCCCATTCAAACTGATTACCATTAATTACTTTTAACGATATGCTGCGCTCAATCGTTAAATCAGTGTGTACGTCTAAATCCTTATAAACTACAATTTCTGTACAACCAACAAATTCTTGGATCGTCGAGATCAAGCTATATTCTAATGAATCTACATCACGGTTTTTAGTTATTTTAATAACAGAATTTAATAAGTTTTCTTCCATAGGGATCCTATATTCAAATAACTGAAGATTCTTAATTATGATTAATTACCCGAACATAAGTTCTAGAAAATATAAACCAAATAAAAACGCCAATAAAATTAGGGAGCATAATTACATTAACGAGTAAAAAACCCAGCGCTAGTAGTAAGTGTAGTGCGTAAATACTGTTTTGTTTAGTCGTAAAGATAGGAAATAATTTAACCTCAATACGCTACACAGCAAAAAATAATATATATAAAGTATGACATTCTGTATTTGTGGTCAACTTAGCGTTTAAACTTTGTTTCTAAAATAACAGAGGAAGTCGTACGTTCAACCCCATCTAAGTTACCAATGTCATCGAGTAAATGGCTGAGTTTTTCTAAATTTTGTGCTTGTACAACGGCTATCAAATCAAACTCACCACTGATAGCATACAATTGTGAAATAGCATCAATCTGCTTGAGTTCAAGGTTAGTTTTAGTGGTTAGTTTTTGCTTTACCTTAATTGATACATGGGCCGATACCATGGCACTTAAGTACGCATCGCCATAGTCAACACTGTAGCCCTTTATTACTCCAGTTTCTTCTAGCTTTAACATCCTACTTTGTACAGTTGAGCGCGATAAGTTAAGTGCCCTGGCAAGATCAGAAATACTCGCTCTGGCATTCGTGCGAAGTATAGAAAGTAGCTTTTCGTCTTGTATAGTTATCATATTGATTATTAACCTCGTCATTTTGTGTTTTATTTTAATCATTTTTCACAAAATAGCACTGCAAATTTAAGCTTTGAACTCAGATAATAGCGGTAGTAAATAAGAAAAATCATTAAAGCACATTATTGCAGGGTAATAACGGCTTGATTAACCCATCAAATGCAATTTGTTTTTTTCATATTAAGCCAGAATTAGGTGTAACAAATGCAAGTAACAAGAGAATTATTCAACGACGTAATGGTCCCTAACTATAACCCATCAGAGGTTATTCCGGTGCGTGGCCAAGGTTCTCGTGTTTGGGATCAAAACGATAAAGAATATATTGACTTTGCTGGCGGTATTGCGGTCAACTGTTTAGGTCACTGTCACCCAGCCCTTGTTAATGCGTTAAAAGAGCAAAGCGAAAAAATCTGGCACTTATCCAATGTGATGACTAATGAGCCAGCACTTCGATTAGCTAAAAAAATCACCGACGCAACATTTGCAGACAAAGTTTACTTTGCAAACTCAGGCGCAGAAGCAAATGAAGCAGCGCTAAAACTCGCGCGTCGTTTAGCATTGGATGTACATGGTGCTGATAAAAGCCAAATAATCGCATTTAACAAAGGCTTTCATGGTCGTACCTTTTTTACCGTAACTGTGGGTGGCCAAACCGCATATTCTGACGGTTTTGGTCCTAAACCAGCCGCAATTGATCATTGTGACTACAATGATTTAGCAGCTTTTGAAGCACTGATCAGCGATAAAACCTGTGCCGTAATGATGGAACCTCTGCAAGGTGAAGGCGGCATTATCTCTGCAAATAATGAATTTATCAAAGGTGTGCGTGCTTTGTGTGATAAACACAATGCATTGCTTATTTTTGATGAAGTACAAACGGGTGTAGGCCGTACAGGCTCACTATACGCATACCAAGAATTAGGCGTGACACCAGATATTTTAACAACAGCAAAAGCGTTAGGTGGCGGTTTCCCTATTGGTGCGATGATCACCACGACTGATATTGCAGCACATCTTAAAGTGGGCACGCATGGTTCAACCTATGGCGGTAACCCGTTAGCGTGTGCAGTGGCAGAAGCGGCATTTGATACCGTGAATACCGAACAAGTGCTAAGCGGCGTTAAACAGCGTGAACAGCTTTTCCGTGATGGTTTTGCAGCGATCAACGCAAAATACGACGTATTTAGTGAAGTACGCGGTAAAGGTCTATTATTAGGCGCCGTACTAAACAGCAAGTTTGAAGGGCGCGCTCGCGACTTCTTGGTAGCAAGTACTCAACAAGGACTAATGAGCTTAGTTGCTGGTACTGATGTTATTCGTTTTACGCCTTCACTGGTGATCCCACTTGAGGACATTAAAGAAGGTCTAGCGCGCTTTGAAAAAGCCGTAGCAGACGTTGTAAACGGTTAACCTAATTTAACGCCCTGTTTAGGGCGTTAATGGAGCACTTTTAAATGCAAGTATTACGTCCTATAACCGCAAATGATTTTGACTCACTAAAACAAATAGCAATAGAGTCAGGCCATGGTTTTACATCATTACCTGTTGATGATGCCTTGTTGCTAGAGAAAATTGAACGAGCAGAAAGGAGCTTTGCAAAAAACATTAATAAGCCTCAAGACGAGGGCTACCTATTTGTATTAGAAGACAGTGAAACAGGTCAAGTAGTCGGCACTACCGCGATTGAAGCGGCGGTCGGTATGAACGTTCCTTTGTATCACTATCATTTAGGTAAAACGGTTCATCATTCTCGCACTCTTAACGTATATAACACCGTTGATATTCTCAGTATGTGTAATGATTACACCGGCTGCTCAGAGATATGCACACTGTTTTTACGTGAAGATAGCCGCAAAGGGCTAACAGGACGTTTCTTATCGCGTTCACGCTTTTTGTTTATGGCTCAACACAGTGAGCGTTTTGCCGATACCATCATTGCAGAAATGCGTGGCGTTAGTGACGAAAACGGCCATTCTCCATTTTGGCAATGGCTTGAAGAACATTTTTTCAGTATTGAATTCCCACTAGCCGATCATTTAGTCGGCTTAGGCGATAAAGTATTTATTAGTGAATTAATGCCCAAGTACCCTATTTACGCCAACCTGTTAAGCAAAAAAGCGCAAGCTGTAATTGGTAAAGTACACGAGCACACTAAACCTGCACTAAAATTGCTTGAAAAAGAAGGTTTTGAGCATCGAGGTTACGTTGATTTATTTGATGCTGGGCCAACAGTTGAAGCCAAACTTGGCAATATACGTAGCATCCGTGAATCTCAAGTATGCCCTATTACCATAGGTGAACTTGATCATATTAATCAACAAAGTTCCGACACCTTAGCTATTTGTAATCAAGGCGTGAATGACTTCAGAGCCACTTTCACAAAACATGCACATTATAATCATGCTAAACATACCTTGATTATTAGTAGTGAAGTTGCAAAAGCACTTAAATTAAAACAAGGAGATGCAGCGCGGTTTTTCCGTCTGTAAACCTCTGTAGGAGTTTCTATGAGCGTTAATACGCACAACAGCCAACTAATCAATAACCAATGGCAAACTGGCTTAGGTCATGATTTCAGTTCAATAAACCCAAGTAACGGTGATATTGTTTGGCAAGGTAAAGCGGCAAGTAAAGAACAAGTAGACGCAGCGATTAAATCAGCTCGTCAGGCACACATTACATGGGCAAATACCCCAATTACAGAGCGTATTGCGGTTCTTGAGCGTTTTGTCAGCCAGCTAAAAGAAAATAGCGAAGAGTTTGCGACTATCATTGCCCGCGAAACAGGTAAACCACTATGGGAAACACGCACCGAAGTGGGTGCTATGACAGGCAAAGTGGCGATCTCAATAAAAGCTCATAATGAACGAACAGGCACTACTGAAAATCCAATGCCCGGCGCTAAAGCTTTTATTCGTCATAAGCCGCATGGCGTAGTGGCTATTTTTGGCCCTTATAATTTCCCAGGCCACCTCCCTAATGGTCATATTGTTCCGGCAATTTTAGCGGGTAATACCGTCGTTTTTAAACCATCAGAGCTAACCCCTTTTGTTGCTCAATACACACTTGAGTTATGGTTAAAAGCAGGCCTGCCAGCTGGGGTGATCAACCTTGTTCAGGGTGAAGTTGACACCGGTATTGCACTTGCTAGTCACCAAGATACCGATGGCTTGTTTTTTACTGGCAGCTCAAACACAGGTCATTTATTACATAAGCAGTTTGCTGGACATCCAGGTAAAATTTTAGCGCTAGAAATGGGGGGAAATAACCCGCTCATAATTAAAGATGTGGCTGACGTAAATGCTGCCGTGCATGACATTATCCAATCCGGCTTTATAACTTCTGGTCAGCGCTGTACGTGCGCCCGTCGGGTATTTATTGCAAATACAGCTAATGGTAATGCTATTTTAGAAAAGCTGATCACCGCAACTAAAAGTATTAAAGTTGCAGACAGCTTTAGCGAAGAACAACCTTTCATGGGGGCTATGATCAGCGAAAAAGCCGCGCTTGGGATGGTCGCCGCTCAGCAACAATTGATTGATATGGGAGCTGAACCTTTAGTTGAACTAAAACACTTAAAACCAGGCACCGGTTTTGTAAGCCCTGGTATTATCGATGTAACAAATGTGGCCAGCATCGCAGATGAAGAACACTTTGGCCCATTAATTAAAATTTATCGCTATAGCGACTTTGACAGTGCAATTGTGGAAGCGAACAATACCTCATTTGGTTTATCGGCTGGGCTTTTAAGTGACTCAAGTGAAGATTATGAGCACTTCTTAAAGCACATTCGCGCCGGTATTGTTAACTGGAATCGCCCAATTACCGGTGCATCAAGTGCCGCGCCATTTGGTGGTATTGGTGCCAGTGGTAACCACAGAGCGAGCGCCTATTACGCCGCAGATTACTGCTCATACCCAGTAGCCTCTGTTGAAGCACCAAGCGTTAGTTTACCAAGTACCCTTGCGCCGGGCTTAATTATTGAATAATCAGTCTGCAGCTTAACGGCTGCAGAAATTAAATTAAGGAATTAAAAATGCACACAGATGTAAATGCCCTTTTTGACAACTTATGGCAAAACTACCTAGCGGTAACACCGTCAGCTGTAAAAGTTCATGAGCTACTAGGCTCGACACAACAAGATGATGTGATCAACGACCATATTGCACTACGCACTTTCAATCATGAAAAAATTGGTCTGGAAAAGTTAGCCGCCCATTTCTTAGCCGTCGGTTATAAAGAATGTGGTGAATATCATTTTGAAGCTAAAAAATTGTATGCTAAACATTATGAGCATAGCGATCCAAAGCAACCAAAAGTATTTATTTCTGAATTACTTGTAGAGCAATGTTCTGAGCAACTGCAAGCCATCGTTAATGAGCTGGTTGCCAGCATAGATGCAGATGCCGTAACCGCAGAAAACTTCTTATACTCAGGCACCCATTGGCAAGTAAGCTCTGAAACTTATAAACAGTTACTGGCTGAAAGCGAATATGCAGCGTGGATGTCAGCATGGGGTTACCGTGCTAATCATTTCACCGTGAACATTAATGAACTTGCCAAATTTGATAAAATTGAAGACGTTAACCAAGCGCTTAAAGATGCCGGTTTTGCCCTTAATATTTCAGGCGGGGAAGTAAAAGGCTCACCTGAGGTATTACTTGAGCAATCATCAACCCTTGCCGATGACTTTGCCGTAGAGTTTAGTGACACGACGATGAGCGTACCTAGTTGTTTTTATGAGTTTGCCCTGCGTTATGCGAAACCTGATGGTGAACTATATACCGGTTTCGTTGCTGCATCGGCCGATAAAATCTTTGAAAGCACCAATGCACGTTAATTATATAAAGCCCGCAAGGGCTTTTTTTAAAAGACAAAATTAAAGTTTCTTGTTATTTTAATAATAACAAAAAGGAACTTGTATGAAAATTCTGCTACTCATTTTCTGTGCTTTTATGCTGCCGAGCCTTGCCTATGCAAAGCAAGCTGTTACCCTTTTGTCTTATGAGTATTTTCTCACTGCAGAAGAGAAATCAATTGCTGATGAGCGCTACCTTGCTGCTTTTACACAAGCACTCAGTCATAAATTTAAAGTAGAGCAATACACAACTAACGTTGCTCGCCTGCTAAAGCAGCTCTCTGGTCAAACCGATGTGTGTAGTTTTAATATATTGAAAACACCTCAGCGCAAAAAACAATTTATTTTCTCTGCTATGCCCTCTTCCATGTTCTTGCAACGCAGAGTATTTGGACTGAAAGACACACTCAAAGATTTGCCTGAACAAGTTTCAATATCAAAGTTACTCGCAAATAAACACACCTTTGCCATACTTACATCTACTAGTTATCAAGAACTTGATAGTATACTGACAATGTACCAACATCAAATTGTGCCCATAATTGGTTCGGGTGATTTTTCCCGGTTAGCAAAACTACTCCTACATAAGCGTGTTGATATGATCATTGACTATGACGTGAGTGTTAAACACTTTTTAACTCCGCAGCAATATGCTGAACTAGATAGTCGTGAGATCATAGAATACCCAGAGTTTAATAGCGGCTACTTTGCCTGTAGCAGAACCCAAGTTGGCGCTGAAATGATTGAGCAAATAGATACACTTATGCAAAGTGCTAAAATGCACCAGCCCATAAAGCAATATCACTATGCTAATTTTGCTCCTGAAATC
The DNA here is from genome assembly GCF_014164365.1 of Pseudoalteromonas sp. SG43-6. Classification (NCBI taxonomy): domain Bacteria; kingdom Pseudomonadati; phylum Pseudomonadota; class Gammaproteobacteria; order Alteromonadales; family Pseudoalteromonadaceae; genus Pseudoalteromonas; species Pseudoalteromonas sp. SG43-6. The sequence continues at coordinate 18,577 of NZ_JACJEZ010000019.1, read as the reverse complement.
GCTGAACGAATTATGACTATTTATAAAACCTACTATAAACCAGATATTTATAAAGATTAATTTTACTTGTCGAAAACAAAGCAAAAAACACTTTCAACTCAATGATTATTAAAGAATCGACCGCAAGCGACTACGTTTATATGAGCCCTAACTGAGCGCCGTGCTTTTCTTTACTATCTAATTCGATTAGCTGGTTTTGCACATACGCTCTGATCGTACCTTCGTTTGCATTTCCTATCATTTCTTCAAAATAACTCTGAGTCCACAACTTACCACAAAAAAGTATCGCCTCTTTATGTCTGAATAAAGTCGAAAGAATTCTCTCGCCGAAATACTCTTTACTACCTGCATTATTTTACTAGGTGACATTTTCGGCTCACTTAGAACTACCATATGAATATGATCTTATGGTATTTCTAACTCAATTATATCAATATCATATTCGTAACCAATCTTTTGAATAATTGCTTTCATCTCTGATTTATAAGGTTCTGAGAACACTTTATATCGATATTTTGATATTTTGATATCCACACAAAATGGGACATTATCCTAAAAACGTGATGCGTATTTCTTTGAAGTTCCATGTTTTCGATAGTACAGACTGGGACAAGCCCCCCGAGATTTTCGCTACGCTCTGTTAAAATAAAAAATCTTATTTACTTTTTTGATATTTCTATTTTAGAAAGTAAACACTGCTTTTATTATCATGGCGCGTCATGAATGGTTCTTCACTGTGAAGCTGTACGTCAACAGTAAAGTGCTCTTAGCTGCGCATTACCTTACATTTTGCACTTCATCATACGCGGCTGTTTTTGCGTCCTACTGGAAGAAGGTCTAGCTTTGACTTAGCAACAAGCTGTGAAGTTGATTTTGTTGTCAGCCAAGGTGGAACAAGTGAGTATACTATTCATACCCTCCAATTAAGCGTGATGCGGATATTCGTGATGCACTTGAGCTTTAATTAATGATGCGCTTGTACAGCTACGAGAAACGGGACGTGCAATTGTAGAGCCAGAAGCTTTGATGGTTGCCAGCTGCGTAACCAGCGCTCTATCAGTAATGGATCAAGCTATTCGTAAGATCAAACATTGGTACTACTTAGATATCGGCATTTATGATTCATTCAGCGGTTTAATGTTAGATAAAGCAGCTTATCCAATAAACTCAATAAAAAAACACAGAGAGCTTATTGAATCTGTATTAGTAGGTCCAACCCTAAACAGCATTGATGTTGTGAGTGAAGCTATTGTGTTACCAAAATAATAGTGATCTGATCATCAGTCATATGATGGGCGCATATTCTCTAGCAACGGCAGCTGAGTTTAACTTCTTCAAACGTGCAAAAGTTGTAATATTAAATGCACAAGTTCACAGCCAAGTACTGACTAGTTAATTGGCAAGCTATTATTTCTTTGGTCATAAATAAATTAGCTTGGATCTATACATCGAAAGCCGCAGTTGCATATAACTGCGAATTTTATACCTCAAATATACTGCCATTAATAGCAACATTCCAATTAACAAAACAATAACGTCAATTTCTTAACTAGAATATTGATTTTGACGATTAAAAAAACACCTTTCTTATTAAACTTATTTATTAAAAACAAAGCCATACAAAGTTATAACTTTGCTACTTAGCAATTTACCTGACACTATAATTACTCACCAGACATGATTATTATTTAACAAACAACAGCAATAAACATTCTACAAAACAAAAAAACACCAATAGATTCACACTTAAAAATCATAAAAACTAAATATTTACTTTATTAACATTTGTGCTATTTTAATTAATGACATGTAATGTCAATTCTAATAAAAATATTTAGGGAAAATATAAATGAAGAAATTCAACAAAAAATTACTAGCGGCAACCGTCGCTGCAGCTGTTAGTATTTCAAGTAATGTATATGCTGCTGATACAGGTGGTTTAAAAATAAGAGTGACTGATAAACAGGGGCAGCCTATAGCAGGCGCAACTGTATCTGCGAAATCTCCTGAAAGTTTAATTGGAAAGCAAGCTGTTTCAGATAGTAATGGTTATGTATCATTACGAGGCTTAGACCCGTCAAGTCAATATATAATTGACATTACAGGTGCATCTATCCAGCCTTTTGAAGCAAAAAATGTTCGCGTTATTACTGATAAAAACTTAAATTTAAACTACGCTGTTGATGCTGCTAATGGTAACAGCGACATTGAAAAAATAGTTGTTTCAGGTCGTTCAGTTACTGCTATCGATACAACGTCGTCATCTACAGGTCTAGATGTAACGCTAGATATGACAGAATCACTCCCAACAGGCAGGAACTTTCAAAGCTACTTACAGTTAGTCCCTGGCGTTAAACCTTCAACAAATGGTAATCCATCATCTAAATCGGGTGTGAACTATGTTGATATAGGCGGTGAAGCAGGTAGTTCATCTGATAACGTTTATTATATTGATGGCGTAAATGTTACTGATAATGCGGACGGTACAGCTGGCGGCAATATAAATTCAGAAATTATTCAAGAGCAGCAAGTTTTAACTGGCGGTATTGAAGCTAAATATGCTGGCGGAGCTGGCTTAGTATCTCGTGTTATAACTAAATCGGGCGGTAACGAATTTCATGGTTCAATAAACTACTACTTCCAAAATGATAGCCTTGTTGGTGATTATGACAATGAATCAAAAAGTAAAAATAAGTTTTCGACCTATGATACTGCTATCACGCTTGGCGGCCCAATTATTAAAGATAAACTATGGTTTTTCGCATCTTACCAGCTAAAAAACCGCGAAGACGATATAACGAATACAGAAACGGGTGAGTTTAGCCATACTGTAGAAGATGATACAGATTTAGGATTTGGTAAAATAACTTGGCAAGCGACAGACAGAGACCGCCTTGTTTTTACTTACTTCAATGACCCAAGAGATTTATCAGGATCACGTTCAACAACAACCGTATATAACCGCCAAAGAACACAAAAAACGGGTGGTGACAATTATAAAATAGACTACTCTCATTCATGGGATGACTTTATTATTAATGCTGGGTATATGGAGCACGAAGCGGAGTTTTCTACTGTCGCTTTAGATAAATCAACACGCAGTGATATTGCTTTTTTAAGTACCTCACCTTCACAGTCACAAACAGATATTGGTGGTTTAGGTGCCGATACAATTCGTGAGCGAAATAAAAAAGCTGCTTACATAGATTTTACGTATTACTTAGACACTGACTTTGGTGATCATACTTTTGAGGCTGGTTATTCTGTAGAGACTAATGAGAATATTTCTAATAGTGTCTACAATGGTGGACCTCAATATAATTCAATAGCAGCATCAGACAGTGGCGTAACATTTGAAACATATGCGACGGGCCAATGGACGGGTGAGAAAGGATTAGCAGCGGCTGATTATACTCGTGTAGCACAAGCTTTGAATGATAGTGGTAACTTACATGGCGCAGACCTAAATAATGATGGTGTTATTAGCGATGATGAAGTAAAAGCCATTGTTTTTGACAGTACTGCAAATAACCCTACAGGTGATGTAAATGCATACCAAATAGAGCAAGTTCAGCAAGCTACTTCAAAATTAGAAACCAAAGGCAAAATGGCTTTCTTACAAGACACTTTTACAATTGATAACGTAACGATAAAAGCAGGCTTAAGAGCTGAGAAATGGGATCATATTGCATCAACAGGGGAAACTATCTTTACTTTTGATTGGGAAGTTGCGCCTCGCTTAAGTGTTATTTACGATATTTTTGGTGATGGTGACTCCAAAGTGTGGGCATTTGGTGGGCGTTACTACGATCCTCTTCGTACTGATATGACTTCATTTGCTGGTAACCTAACAGGATCTGTATTAGAGGAAAGAGTTTATGTTAATGATGATTGGGTAACGTTTAGAACGCGCGGAGGTGCAAAACAGCAAGATGCATTTTTCTCGCCAAGTACAAAAACCCCTTATACTGATGAGTATTTAATTGGTTATTCTACTAACTTAACAGACAGTACAAACATATCAGTAACATATACCAAGCGCACTACCAAAGATATTATGGAAGATTATGACTTGAGTATTTATTCTGAAGATGGCTACATGGCTGGTACAAGTCTTGAATTGCCACTTTCTTATTTTGGTTACGATGAGAATCCAGGTTCAAACTACGTTATTGGTACACTAGCAGGTGCTAAACGAGATTATGAAGGTATTGAGGTCACATTTAAAAAACTACGCGCTGATAACTGGTTTATGTTAGCGTCTTATACTCATAATGATGCTAAAGGTAACTCTAACTCAGATGGTAATGCTGATTTCCAAGGTGACTGGGAAATTCTAGATCCAAGAGCACCGAACATGTACGGTAAGCAACCTGGTAATGTAGAGCATCAATTTAAGATATTAGGTACGTACTATTTCGATAATAATTTTGAAGTCGGTGCTGTTTATAATTGGAACTCAGGTACCCGCTACAGTAAAGCACAACTGATTTCAGGCCGTTATTTACCACTACAAGTTGATGAGGCCTATGAATTTGGCGGTTATGAAACTAATTGGGTGGCTGATAACTCTGTAGGTAGTGAGGTTACTCCATCATACGGAACATTGGATATCCGAGTTAAATATACTCATGACTTTGATCAATATAAAGCCGAGTTTTTCTTAGATATTTTCAACATTCTGGATGACCAAGCCACTACAGTAGAGCAAGGATTAGCGAGCGGTGATGGTAACTTTGCATTTGGTGAAGCAACTGATTGGGTAGAACCGCGCCGTTTTTATCTAGGTGCACGCCTTTCATTCTAATGTGTTAATTTAAAATTATTAGCAATACTAAATACCCTTTTTCAATCAGATAAAGGGTATTTTATTTTATTTCAACTCAAATACCTATTGCGAAATACTTATAGATAAACTGATTAGATAAACCCCATACTCCCAAGACTTTCACACTATCATTTACCAAGTACAATAAAGTGGATTGAGTTAAATAACGGGTGTCAATAAACCACATAATAAGATGACACGTAGTTACATGATACATTTGAGCACTTGCTACAGTACTGTGTAAAAATATAAATAGCTGTAGGTTGAACTTTTTTCACGCCTAAAGCCCCACTTATCAACAATTGAATAGTTATCATGCTCCACATGTATTGTGTAAAATAAATTCGAGCGGATAGTGAGATAATTATTGATATAAAAGTTACTTTTATCCCCCTTTTCAGAGGGTAATTCAAGAAAGCATTTTTTAAAATGGTCTTTTACTTATATAAATCAAATAAATAGTGGTTTATAGTCGTTTTCTAACTGTTCAAATGACAAATCACCAATAAAACGGCCAAAACTAAGCCACGTTGCTAAACCGCGTAAATCTTTAAAATGTGGTGGAACAAACTTAGGGTCTTCAATTACACCTAAATCATGTAATTGCGATATTAGTCTAAAGTCATCAATCGAGATTTTACCCACTAACAGCAAAGGTAATTGATCGATGCGGCCAAGTTGTATCGCAACCCGAATTAAATTGTAAACCAATACAAACCCTTTGATATAAGCGATATCTTTAGTAAATGGCAAGCCTGTTGCGGTACTGCCACGAAATACTCGCTGGGCCAATGTATAGCTCTCATCTTTACTCAAGCCTTGAGCAACATAATCACGATATATATCAACAAACTCAGCTCCATCAATTACCTTGGTCACCGCTTGAATACGATTTACTAACTTCGCTAAACGACGAGGGGTTGATTTAAGGGTGATGATTTCGGTTAGTACCGCCAGCCCTTCTTGTGTCACTGTTGAACTTGGCGTGCCTTTACTTAAACAGGTTAAGTATGGCTGAGCTAAACCATTTTGGGTTGTACCGACGTGGATCCAGCCCTCATGTACTTCTAAAATATCAAGCTCACGTTGAGAAAACTTTACGTCTTGATTTAGCTTAATATTATTAGCACCAGCAGCTGCATCACTGACGATCCCATCACTAATAACCACTTCAACATCGATACCTGGCATGCTTAAACGTACTTGTTCAGCAAGAATTCGAACGGCTTCATCAGCATCTATATTTTTAGGATCATCTGGTAAAATATCGGCCGCCAATAGATTTTTGAGCGGTAACTCAAGCATATTTGCAAGCTCTGATAACGATGGCTCACCGGCATGAAATAAATCTTTTGGATGACCAAACAACTCTACAGATAAATCATGAAATTCAGCAGTGCCACGGTATTCAAGCATACTCAATACTGTTTTGTACTCGCTGCACATTTTACTCATATATTGAGCGATAGGATTGAGTTGCCCAAGCTGGCTAATGATATTACGGTTTAGATCAGAAAATGCTTGGCGTAGCTCGCTAGGTACAAAACCTAGATCCCGTTGCTGATAATAGGCTTTATCAACCAGTGGATTTTTTTGACATTTTTGTCTAAAAAACTCTTCTTTTATGCTTTTATCCCAATTAATCGCATCTAAAATACGAATAGGGGTTTGTAGGGCGATTAATCTATCTGATAATTCGCGAGTTTTAAGTAATAACGCCTTATCTATCATGCTCTAAGCTCACTGATGAATGAGCCTAGAGGATAGGCTAGATTTGCTCATTTTCAAAGCAAATTATTACTTACTTTGCAAATTCACAGGGCTAGAAAAATCGCTGATACGATTGACCATGTGTCCATTTTTATAAATGACCAAGGTAGGCACACTACTGATTTTATTATCAATAAATAAATCATTACCGTGATCAATGTACACCGGATGTATGACTTTAAATTTTTCGATATATTCATCAACAGCGGCTTGATCTGTCCATAATTGGCTAACCCTAGCTTCAATATCAATTCCCTGATTGGTTAATAAATTGATTTGCTTTTGAGCTGCGGCACAGTTTGTTGCCATCTTCGGGCGAGTGTCAGCTAAATACCAATCACACCACGTTGCCGTATATAATATTGCCTTTAAGCCATGCTCTGGAATAACTAAAGCAGTCGCAACTTGCTTATTACCTTCATCTAACAAGCGGGCCTTTGCCACCACGCCGTCATGTGATAATAATCGCAGTGTATTATCAAGTGCTTTATCTGCTTGATGGCCTTGAAAAATCACTTTGCCCGTTTTATCGAGTAATACATGAAAAGGAGTGCCTATAAATTGATAATGCTGAGCAACTTTTGCGGTATGATCACTCATGATAGGCATGGTTAAATTAAACTGTTTTTTAACAGCTGCAACAGCAGTAGGATCATCATTTAGATCAATGTTAATCGCTATTGTATCAATTGTATCTCCATACTGTTCATAGGCCTGCTGAAAGTGTGGCATTTGCTCCATACAAGGCTTACACCACGTTGCCCAAAATTTTAAATACACAGGCTTTTTGCCAACGATTTTATTCAGCTCGAACAGTTCGCCCTGTTGGTTTTTTAAAACCAAATTTGACTCATTTGCTAACAAATGTTGACTGCTTGAAAAGTACAAAAAGACCCACAACAGCGTAATATATTTAGACTTCATCATTGTTATCCCTAAAATAAATACACCTTAGCATGGTCGCTTTCTTAGCTGATTGTAATTTTGCGACATCGGTGAACTTTTCGATCATTTATCATTACATGGTATAAACTAAATAGAGTTAGGTTTCGTATCAATTTAATTATCAAAGCAACATTTGGAGTAGTGATGAAAAATGACATCGAAGGAAAACAAATATTAGCTGTCTATGAGCAGATCATCCAACATGGTGAGATAAATAATGAAGGAAAACACTATAAAGGATTAACCGCATTTTCAGATATTGATGGTTATACCATTTACCTTAAAGGCAGTGGCGTGTTGCTTAGATTTGGTTTTCATAACACCTATCATCTCGATTATGAACATGAAAAGCATAAAGATGACTTCCTTAAAAAGCTGGAAAATATAATCAATGAGGTGTAATTGTGTATAACAGCAAACCGCGAATTCGCCCAGCTAATAAGCACAACCAACATACAGATTTTATAGCCAAGGTTGTGCAACAATTACGCGACGATGAAAGTAAGCTTGCCATAATTAAAGGTAATCTCGAGGAGTATCGGCAACAACAGTTCCTAAAGCGAGGATTTTTAACTGCAATTGAACGATTCGACTGGGTGTTTGAAGCTTCTGATAATATTGAAGATATTTGCCAGCAAATCTTAGCGGATGACTATATTGGCCAGCGATTACGCCGCTATCCGTTACTATTCAAAGGAATTCTATAGCCTAATTAACAGTTTATCGTACCCATCTGGTAAACCACCGTTTATTAATGATAATCATGCTTAAAAATGATAGATTGCGGAAATTTTTCAATTTTAAGAGCCTTGCTATGTCAAAAGCCGTCGACACTGCCGACTCATCGAGTGAAGAAAAACAATCGGGATTATTTAACCGATTTTTAGCCTCGGTTGAGTTTTTGGGGAATATGTTACCCCACCCAATCACCTTGTTTGCCCTATTTTGTGTGGCCATTATTGTTTTCAGTGGTATTGCTGATTGGTTTGGATTAAGTGCAATTGATCCTCGCCCAATTGGCTCCGCCGGTCGTGAACCTGACGGCGTTATCGAAGTTGTGAGTCTATTAAGTGCTGAAGGCTTACAACGTATCGTCACCGGTCTTGTTACTAATTTTACCAGTTTTGCCCCTTTAGGCACTGTGCTTGTTGCACTATTAGGTGTCAGCGTTGCCGAACATTCAGGGCTATTATCTGCTGCAATGCGTGGCATGGTAATGGGGGCATCTAAACGCTTAGTTACCTTTATGGTGGTATTTGCCGCAATATTATCTAATACCGCATCTGAACTTGGTTATGTTGTATTAATTCCTTTAGCCGCAATGATCTTCCATAGTTTAGGCCGTCATCCATTAGCGGGCTTAGCAGCAGCTTTTGCCGGTGTATCGGGCGGTTACAGTGCTAATTTATTGTTAGGTACGATTGATCCATTGCTTGCAGGTATTACGACTCCGGCAGCACAAATGATTGATCCAACTTACCAAGTTGGCGCTGAAGCAAACTGGTATTTTATGATGATTTCAGTTTTACTGATTGCCGTATTAGGCACCTTCGTGACTGAAAAAATCGTTGAACCCCGCCTTGGAAAATACAACCCCGATGATGCCAGTGCTGATCTGGCGCAAAATAATATAGAAGGCTTAACAGCTAAAGAAAAATCAGGCTTAAAATGGGCTGGATTTTCTTTATTGTTAGTATCGCTACTACTTGCTTGGACAATCGTGCCTGCAGATGGCATTTTGCGCCATCCTGAAACAGGTTTATTTGCCCACTCGCCTTTTTCTAAAGGGATTGTGGTATTTATTTTTATTACCTTTGGTATACCCGGTTTCGTTTATGGCCGTGTAGTAGGCACCATGAAAAATGATAAAGACGTGATCAACGCGATGAGCAAAAGTATGAGCTCAATGGGCATGTACATTGTATTAGTATTTTTTGCCGCGCAGTTTGTTGCCTTCTTTAAATGGACTAACTTAGGGACTATTTTAGCCATAAATGGCGCTGCTATGTTACAAGCCCTCAATCTGACTGGTCCTGAAGTATTTGTGTTATTTATATTAATGTGTGCATTAGTTAATCTAAGCTTAGGTTCTTCATCTGCACAATGGGCAATCACTGCGCCTATCTTTGTACCTATGCTCATGTTAATTGGCTATGCGCCAGAGACCATTCAGGCGGCTTATCGAATTGGTGATTCTGTCACCAACTTGATCACCCCAATGATGAGTTACTTTGGCTTGATACTCGCCGTTGCCACTAAATATAAAAAAGACATGGGAATAGGCACTTTAGTCGCCACCATGCTGCCTTATAGTATGATTTTCTTTGTCGGTTGGGTTGCTCTGTTTTATTTGTGGGTGTTTGTATTTGGTCTGCCAGTAGGGCCTGGCTCACCAATTTATTACACACCTTAATAACCGATAAATAATGCCAGCTGTTGCTGGCATTATTATTGAGTGACTCTAACGTGTTTGAAAAACTAAACTATCTGCTTTAATAATAGTAACTACTTATACAATTGTCACATTATTAGCAACTTCAACGAGATCTAACATCATGAAAATAGTATTTTTTATTATCACTTTAGCATGTTCTTTGATCAGCATAACAAGTTATGCGCAGCCACTCCCATCAGTAAATATAAAGTCCGTTGCATTAACTAATTATGCGCACCCGCAACAACACATCTATACTGCAGGACAACCTCCTAAAGAGCAATTTCAGCAGCTTGCAAAGCAAGGTATAAAGTATGTGATTAATTTACGCGGGGATGGGGAAAATAATTGGGATGAACAGGCTTTAGTGACCAATTTAGGACTGCAATACTTTTCACTGCCCATTTCATCAAGAGCCGATATCAATATCGAAAATGCAAAAAAACTGCAGCAATTATTAGCGCAAGCATCTGAGAGCCCAACATTACTGCATTGTGCAAGTGGTAACCGAGTTGGGGCACTGATTGCACTTTATAACGCAATAGAGCTTAACCAACCAATTGAAAAAGCGATTGAGACCGGTAAACAGTGGGGATTGAAAAGTCTTGAACCTGTGGTAAGAGACGCCATAGCAGCAACCTATGCAATAAAAGAGCATTAAAATAACACATTAGATGTATTGAAATATTCAACTATGACTTTAAATAGATCTAACAACAAAAAGCCCTTAGTTAAATACTAAGGGCTTTTTTTAAATGTAATTTAAAGCTGCCATGCATAACTTAATTTAGTAAAGAAAGTACGTTGATCGCGTTCTATACTTTTTAATGAGTCATCTTGATAGCCTTTATCTGAATAACCCAAGTAAAATAATGTTTGTGCATTAATTTTATATGAGTAAACAAGCTGACTGCCATAATCTCGGTTGATGTGATTTACAGCAAAGTAATAAGCATTTTGATTTCGGTCGATATCTTCAAACTGTAAAATCAGTTTCAGCATCGAGCGCATATTAAATTTATAATAAATTCGTAAATCGGTTAGATTCGCTGTAAATACATTTTCACCTTGTGGGTTATCTAAACGGCTATAACTGTGTTCAAGCTGTAGTTGCCAATGATCATTGATGTCCCAGGTAAGTTCTGGCTCTAGAGTAAATAAATCACCTAACTGCTCATTACTGTAATCTATTTTACTACCAAACTCACTATAGAGCGTAATACGTAAATCTTTGCTTGGGTTAAAACCACCATAAATAAAGCCGATATTTTGATTATAAAAATCATCTTTATAGCTCTCATTACGATGGATCAAACCAAACTCTAAGGATGACTGTAATTGGCCTTTTAAAAAAATATACCCTTCGTACTCTTCTTCAAGCAAGCTACCATCTTGCGCCCAGGTTTTGTCCCAATCAACATTATAAGAATATTCGGTTATCATCTCACTTGCGTCTAAGTACCAAGTTTGCCCGCCGCCTAGTAACGCTTTTTTATAATCCACTTTTTCTTGATAGCCAACATCGGTACGATAATCCTCACCAATATCTTCGTAACTGGCAAGTAGCTTATAATCCCTTTTCTCGCGAGAAAACTCGAGCTTATAAGCTTGATCAGATTGGTTTTTCTCCAAGCCATAGTTATCAGTTAAAAAGGCGGAGTTTTTAGTATCAGAGGTAGCAACTTGATACAACACACTATCTGTTTGATTAAACCAATAACTACCATCTACCGACAGTACGGTATTGTGATAGTCATTCGCTTCACGGTGGGTACTCATCACCCCTATAGTGCCCTGCTCGCCAATGTCGTATTGATATCGGCCAACCGCTGACTTTGATTTTTCAGCTAAATTAGCAAAGCCAGAACCTTGGTTAGTCGGTAAAAAAAGACTGGTATTTTCATCATCGGCATACATAAAGGCATAACTATGTGCATCTGTTTTACCGGTTATTTTGGCGCCAATTTCAGGCTCGGCAATTGTACGAGTATATAAAAGCTCAAATAAACTGCTTTTGAAATACGATGCACCATCTAAAAAGAACGGGCGTTTCTCAGCATAATAAATAGAGTATGTAGTATTGACATCCAACTCTAAACTATCGGTCTCTACTTGCGAGAAATCGGGATTAATGGTGGCATTAATAACCGCATCTTGGCTGATACCCCAACGTAAATCGAGTCCAGCTTCAGTCTCAATATCACCATTTTGCCAATCCCCTGGTATAGCCTCTTTGGCATCATTGCGAAGAGCGGTCAAGGTCGGTGTTAATTGAATATTTTTGCTCGGTTCCATGGCATTAAAGCCTGTTATTTTATCAAACTGGCAAAAACTGCATTTCACGTCGCGATCAAAACCTACATTGGATAATTGATATAAAACATCTCGAGGATAATTACGCCACAGCGCAACCCCCCAAGTCATATCGGCTTTATTTTTAGGAAAACGCAATGCAGTGAACGGAATGCGCATCTCTACGGTATAACCTTGGTTAGTTATTTGCCCCGCACTGTCCCAAATCGCATCCCACGATGGGTCTTCAGTCCAGCCATCGGTATCGGTCATGCGCATATCACCTTGTGCACCGAGTGGGTTTACGTAAAACTCATAACCTGTTCGCTCATCGTTGAAGGTATCAATCATCAATGCGACATTATCATCCGACCATAATGTATCGCGATCTCGAAGTGCTGCACGTATTTGACTGGCATCATTATCATAAGCAACAAAACCAAGATATAAATAGTTGCCATCTTCATAGATATAAGCGTCTGTTTTTACAGGTGGTGTGCCTTTTTCATTGGGTTCATTTTGATAGCGTAAAGGGATTAAAGTGGCTTGTTGCCAGTGCGGTTCGCTCAACTGCCCATCAAGATCAATACCTTGATCAATGTGCGCTAAACTAAATTGTTGTTGCTCAGCGTGTGCAAACGTACTACATAAAGCGAAAGCTAAAATCCAGACAGGTAACGTTATTAATTTTATATACTGCATAAACATCCATTTAATACTCAGTTACTCGGATGAGTAAGTTAAGTAGCAATTGTAATTCACGCAGGTACATTTGTTAATATTTTGATTGCAAAAATGTTATTTTAATTAACTAACCAAGGCAAAAAGCTGAGATTTTAGGTCTCAATTAACTTTAATTTATCGGCCACACCATTCCAGGTATCGGCATCTTCAGGGGCTGGTTTTACATCAGTGATACGCGGCCAAATAAGGGCAAGTTCGGCATTCAGTTCGGTGAATTCTTGTTGCGAATCAGGTAATTCATCTTCTTGATAAATTGCTTCAGCGGGGCATTCTGGAACACATAAACCACAATCAATACAATCAATCGGACTGATCGCCAAAAAATTAGGGCCTTCATAAAACGCATCAGCTGGACACACTGCTACACAGTCAGTGTATTTACACTTTATACAGTTTTCAGTGACTACAAATGCCATTTTAACGTTTGCCTAACATATCTTAATACAGCTGGAGATCATACCCAACCACAGCCAAAATACAATAAATAATCGCTGCCATCGAGGCTTAAATTAACGTAAAATAGTCCGCTATTGTGAGCAACTCGCGTCAGCGATTGCTAAGACACCTAACAGAGACTAAATATGATACGTTTAACAGAAATTAAGCTGCCACTTGATCATGGCGAAGATGCCATAAAGCAAGCAATTATAACTAAACTTGGCATTGATAACAGCCAACTCCATAGCTTTAATGTCTTTAAACGTGGTTACGATGCCCGCAAAAAAACCGCCATTTTACTTATTTATACCCTCGACATTGAGGTTGATAATGAAGCGCAATTATTAATTCAGTTTGATAAAGACCAACATGTAAAACCAGCCCCTGACACCAGCTATAAATTTGTTGCTCAAGCACCAGCAACAATCCAAGAACGTCCTGTGGTAATAGGCTTTGGCCCTTGTGGACTGTTTGCTGGTTTAATACTGGCGCAAATGGGGTTTAAACCCATTATTTTAGAACGTGGTAAAGAAGTACGTGAACGTACCAAAGACACTTTCGGTTTTTGGCGAAAACGTACTCTAAATACCGAGTCAAACGTGCAATTTGGTGAAGGCGGCGCAGGAACATTCTCTGACGGAAAACTTTACAGCCAAGTTAAAGATCCAAAGCATTATGGTCGTAAAGTGATCACTGAATTTGTAGCTGCAGGCGCACCAGAAGAAATTATGTATGTCAGCAAACCGCACATTGGTACTTTTAAGCTGGTTACAATGATTGAAAAAATGCGTGCAAGTATTGAAGCGCTCGGCGGTGAAATTCGTTTTAGCACCCGCGTTGATGACATCCTACTTGATGATGGCCAAGTAACAGGACTGAAATTATCCTCCGGTGAACAACTTGATACCCGTCATGTTGTGCTTGCGGTAGGTCACAGCGCACGTGATACATTTAAAATGGTATACGATAAAGGGATTTACGTTGAAGCAAAACCGTTTTCAGTTGGTTTTAGAATTGAGCATAAACAATCTATGATCGATGAATGCCGTTTTGGTGATAATGCTGGTAACCCGATCCTTGGCTCTGCAGATTACAAACTGGTTCACCATTGTCACAGTGGCCGTACTGTTTACAGTTTTTGTATGTGCCCAGGCGGTACTGTGGTTGCAGCAACCTCGGAAGAAGGTCGCGTGGTAACGAATGGCATGAGTCAGTATTCTCGCAGCGAACGCAACGCTAACAGTGCCATTGTTGTGGGGATTTCTCCTGAAGAAGATTTCCCAGGTCATCCATTAGCCGGTATTGATCTGCAGCGAAAACTAGAAGAGCAAGCCTTTGAACTAGGTGGTAGTAATTACGATGCACCTGCACAGTTAATTGGCGACTTCTTAAAAGGTAAAGATTCAAGTGACTTAGGCGATGTAAAGCCTTCATACACACCAGGTATCAAACTCACTGATCTAGCAAATGTGTTACCTAAATATGCAATTGATGCCATTCGTGAAGCAATTCCTGCATTTAATAAGCAAATTCGTGGTTTTTCATCAAACGATGGCTTATTAACTAGCGTTGAAACCCGTACTTCATCACCAATTTGCATTAAACGTGATAAGAGCATGCAAAGTATTAATACTCTAGGTTTATACCCTGCAGGTGAAGGCGCGGGTTATGCAGGTGGTATTCTTTCCGCAGGCATTGACGGTATAAAGGCCGCTGAAGCATTAGCGTTATCTATGCTTGAGAAAAATAGCTAAGTAGTTTTTCACTGTTCACAAAAAAGCCTCATTTATTGAGGCTTTTTTGTGTTAATGACTTAACTTATACCATTATTTCTTTAACGAAAGTTTGGCACCTTTGAGGGTTTTACGTACGTTTGAGATACGTGAACGGTTTTTAGCTCGCGCTTCACCAGTTGCTTGACCTGATGGTTTATTTGAATGGCTACGACGCAAATGCGATGGTTTTTTGCCAATTTTATCAATCAGTACTTCACGGTTACTTACTTCATAACCCGGCAAGTATTCACGCTGAATTTTTTGACCGATTAAGGTTTCAATTTCAAACAACATATTTTCTTCTTCGCGGCTAACAAATGAGATTGCTTGACCTTGTTTACCGGCACGACCTGTACGACCAATACGGTGTACGTAATCTTCAGCAAGCCATGGTAAGTCAATATTAATTACACGTGGTAGGTCATCAATATCAATCCCGCGAGCGGCAACTTCTGTAGCCACAAGCACACGTACTTTACCCGCTTTGAAATCACTTAATGCACGACGACGGTTACCTTGGGTTTTATCACCATGGCACACAGCAGCCGGGATACCATCTAAGTTTAATTCTTTAACTAGCTCATCAGCCGTTTCTTTCATGTTGACGAACACTAACACTTGCTGCCAGTTTTTCTTACCGATCAATTCAGAAAGCAACTCTTGTTTACGGCGCTCTTCAACTGGATAAACCACGTGATGAACGGTTGCAGCAGTGCTGTTGGTTTGATCAACACGGACAATTTCAGCTTGCTTGAGTACTTTGCTAGCAAACTGTTTAATTGCCGCTGGGAATGTTGCAGAGAACAACAAAATTTGGCGATCTTCAGCACAGCCATTGATCACTGTTTGCATATCACCAATAAAGCCCATATCAAGCATACGGTCAGCTTCATCGAGCACAAGATGTTGTACGTCAGCAAGGCTTAGATTACCTAAACGAATATGATCCAGTAAACGACCCGGTGTTGCGACTACGATATCGACACCCGCTTTTAAGCCATTAGCTTGACCTACCGTACTAACACCGCCAAATAAACTCACAGTTTTAAGCTTGGTGTACTTTGCAAAATCAGTAAAATTATTGGCAATTTGCTCTGCAAGCTCACGGGTTGGTGCTAGCACTAAGGCACGTGGCGCATTAGTTTTTGTGTATTCAACTTCAGATAATTTTTGAATAATTGGTAAAGCAAAAGCAGCTGTCTTACCGGTGCCTGTTTGGGCACTGGCTAAAACATCTTTGCCTTTACGTACTGCTGGAATAGCATTACGTTGAATGGGCGTAAGGGTGTGATAGTTAAGTTCATCTAACGCCTGAAGAAGTTCAGGGGCAAAACTAAAAGATTTAAAATTCATGCTGTATAACCTGCGGCCACATTATCAAGGGTCGCAAATTATACAGCAATTTAAGGCAAACAGTTAGTTTTTAAATATATAAACCAACTAGAATTACCTTTTCTCTTCTACAGCCATTTTTGTGTTTGACCTTTTCAAAGCATACTTTGCTAAGCAATAACAACAATGGTTGGCGATCTTTTAAAGCCCAAACTAAATTATGGCAGAATAATTGTATTTTCTAAATTTAATGGTGTGGCTTTAGAGCCACCTACAACAGCAACATCATCAAGTTGATTGATCAACGTAACCCCTTGCACTTGCTGCTGCTCATTTAATGGCACATAAGGTAATCTAAATACAGGCTTGACTGCACCTGTCATCATCAATGCAGTATTAATTGCAATTGGATTTGGCTCACAGAACAACCAACTGATCAAAGGTTGTAATGACGCGTTCAGCGCGTCGCTTTTGCTGTCCATTAATTGACGATACAAGCCAGGAATTAAATTAGAGGTTACCGAGATCACGCCATGCGCTTTATAAGTATGGCGAGCATCATGTGCTTCATCGTCATTACCAGACCAACAGGCAATACCTTGTTGCTCATAGTGATTAATGCGCTCATTACCACCGCACTCTTTTACGCCAATAAAGTTTTCATGTTGTGCCAACGGCTCAATAATGTCAGGGGTTAAATCTTGTCCTGTACGCCCTGCTACGTTGTAAATAAATGCCGGACCAATTGCCAGCACTCGTTTGAAGTGTTCAATCACACCGGCAATCGATGTGCGGCCATAATAAGGGTTAATTTGTAGCGCTGCGTCCATACCGCTGGCAAAGCCATACTCAGTCGCTTTAACGGCTTCGCGGGTATTGTTACTGCCAGTGTTACCAACAATCACCAACTTATCTGCATACTTATTAACGCTGTGCGCAATCAGCATTAAATGCTCTTCCCAGTTCATTAACTGGCCTTCACCTGTGGTTCCACCGACCACAATACCATCAACACCTGCGGAAATTTGTTGTTCAACTAAAAAATCATAGGTGGCTAAGTCAATTTCACCACTGGCTAAATAAGGCGTTTTAATTGCTGTGATGAGGCTTGCTTGTTTAATTTGTTCTAGGGTGCGCATAAAAAATTAATCTTAAAAAAACTTGCCGTAGTTGTAACATAAAAGCAGGCGTTTTCCGAGTGTTGCATAACTAATTAATTAAATTACTTGTGTTGTAGAGGTGCTTAGTCCAAAATAAACAACTGTATAAATAAACAGTATATTTATTTTCTAACCTTGAGTGCACTTTTATGCGTTTATCACGATTTTTAGCAACCCATTTTTATCACAGCGAAGAGCTTTGTCATGCCTTAGCAATCGATGAAGATACTCTTGCAATTTGGCAACAAAACGGGTTATTTCCAAAACCCAGTTACTGTATTAAAAATCAGCTTAGTTGTAGCTCTTACTCTGGTTTATATGAATGCGAAGAATACGACGACTTCTATCCACGAGGATGCGTTAACTGGGGACAAGGCTTAGCCAAGCAAAAAATTGATTCATCCAGTCAAGCCTTCAACTACTTTGCACAGCAATACAGTGCAAGTTTAACGAAGTTAGATCAACAAGGATTTGAATTTAACGAAGAGCTATTTGGTTGTGAATTAGAAGAGCACCTACAACAAGTATGGCAACAATTTTTATGCAGTAAATACGGTGTGCTAACTCAAAATGGCTTAATTGAAGAAATCGCCGCCGTTGATATTGGTCGCTTAGTTGTAGATGATATAACCGAATTACGCACAAAGCCAAACCTCACACAAGCAGAGCGAAGCAAATTACACCCTGCTTTAAAACTATTAAATCGCGCGCTTAGTCATGGTGCCGAACACGAAAAACAACATACCCTTCGTGCCCGTTATATTGATGCACTGGTGCTTAAATATGATTTATCGGTTAAGTGAAGAAAAAAAGTTTTAGGTTTTAGGTTTTAGGTTTTAGGTTTTAGGTTTTAGGAAAA